>NZ_JAJLOZ010000029.1:0-50990 GCF_025548615.1 Arthrobacter sp. A2-55
GCGGGAAATAACGACGCCGGCCCCTCGGCCCAGGTGCCCCGGCCCGACGCAACTGGGGGGGAACCCGTGACGGCGGCCGCGGGCAGCGACAAGGCCGACAAGGCCGGCAAGGCACACGGTGCCGGCGCCCCAGGCGAAGCGGCCGCCGCACACCAGGCTGCGGGGGGCGTCCGCTCATGGGTGGTCAGGAAATTCACCCAGCCGCTCCCAGGCGCCCAGCCGCGCGTCCGCTTTGACCTGCCTTCCGAATCGGAGCCGCCGGCGCTTGGGGAAGCCGGCGCCCAGGAAGCGGCTGTGGGGGCGGCAAGCGCGGCAGGCATGTTCCGGCACCCCATTTACTTCGGCTTCATGGGCACCGTGGGCGTGGGCATTGCCTTGTTCCTCAACTACATCATGGCCAACACCTCCCAGCTCCTGCTGTGGATTGTCACTGCCATGTTCATCGCCCTGGGCCTTGACCCGGTGGTGCGCTGGCTGGAAAACCGCCGGGTGCCGCGGCCGCTGGGCATAGTGCTGGTGCTGGCGGCGCTGCTGGGCCTGGTGGCAATATTCTTCGCCACCCTCATTCCCACCATCGTGGAGCAGACCACCCAATTGGTGAACAAGGCCCCGGGGTGGATCACCGACTTCCTGAACTCGGATCTGTTCCGCACACTTGACGTCCAGTACCACGTCATCGACACCATCAACCAGCAGGTTGCCAAGTTCTTCCAGAACGCGCAGGCCGTGGGCGGAATCTTTGGCGGCGTGGTGGGCGTCGGCACCTCCATCGCCAACGGCCTGTTCGGCACCCTGATTGTGCTGGTCCTCAGCCTGTACTTCCTGGCGTCGCTGCCCTCCATGAAGAAGTGGGGCTACCGCCTGGCACCGCGCTCCAGGCGGGCCCGCGTGGAGGAACTGAGTGAGGAGATCACCCGGGGCGTGGGCAACTACGTGATCGGGCAGGTCTGCGTGGCAGTGCTCAACGCCACCTTCGCCTTCATTGTCATGAGCATCCTGCACGTCCCGTTCAGCGTCCTGCTGGCGTTTGTGGTGGCCCTGCTGGCGTTCATCCCGCTGGTGGGGGGCATGCTTGCCGCCGTGGTGGTCATTGCGGTCAGCCTGACGGGCGGCTGGCAGATGGCCCTCATTTACGCCATCTGCTACTTCGCCTACCTGCAGTTTGAGGCGTATTTCATCTCCCCGCGGATCATGGAAAAGGCCGTGGCCGTGCCGGGGGCCGTGGCCGTCATCTCCGTCATCGCCGGCGGCAGCCTCCTGGGCGTGTTGGGGGCCCTCATTGCCATTCCGACGGCGGCCGCCGTCATGCTGCTGGTCAAGGAAGTGTTCATCCTGCGCCAGGACAAGCACTGACACGTCCTGCGGGTGTCAGGCCGGGGGCGCCGCCACGGGGCCATTCCATTCCGTGGGCAGCTCCACCGGGCGCCCCAGCACAGTGGACGCAATCTCATTGAGGGCCCGTGCGGCATACTTCTCCCCCACCCACAAGTGCCGGGCGCCCTCCACGGGCACCAGGCGTGCCTGGGGAACCGCCATGAAGCGCTCGCGTGCCGCGTCCGGTCGCAGGTAGTCGTCCAGCTCCGGCACCAGCACGGCCAGCGGCTTCCCGGCAGCGGCCCACAAGGCGAGGTCCGCGTCGCCTGCGCGGTGCAGCGGCGGCGAAAGCAGCACGGCACCTTCCACCTGGCGGCCCACCGGGTCAAGTGCACCGTATTTCAGGGCCAGCTCCGTGCCAAAGGACCAGCCCACCAGCCATCGGTTCGGCAGCCCGCGGTCCACCGCAAACTGCACGGCGGCGGCCACATCGGCCCGCTCGCCCACGCCATCGCTGAAGGCGCCGTCACTCGTCCCCCGGGGGGAGGACGTGCCGCGTGTGTTGAAGCGCAGCACGGCAATCCCGGCGAGCGCAGGCAGCCGGTAGGAAGCCTTCTTGAACACATGGGAGTCCATGAATCCGCCGTGGGTGGGCAGGGGGTGCAGGGTGATCAGCGTCCCGCGGATGTCGCCGTCGGCCGGCAGTGCCAGCTCGCCGAGCAGGGTGAGGCCGTCCGCCGTCGTAAACTCAATGTTTTCCCTCACGGCCGGGAGAATGGTGGCCGCGCGGACGGGCACGGGGGCACCGGGGTCGGCAAAATCTAGCAGGGCTGGGTCAAAAACCATGGAGTCCAGCCTATCTGTACCAGTAGCTGCGCCCGCGCCAGCAGTTGCTGTGCCAGTGCCGGCGGTCTCGCAGCCCTGCCTCGGCACCGAACATATCGTCCTCCCGCCAGACCACCAGGTGGGGCGTGCCGGGCTGCACCGGGCGGTGGCAGCCCGGGCAGGTGTACACCTTTTGGGCGTTGCGGGCGGTAATGGTGCGCACGGCCCATTCCCCGTCCGGAGCCGATTCGCGCTGCGGAATGCCCAGGCGCGCGCGGTCCAGGTCCAGGTCTTCTTCGCCTGCTGCCCCGGGCCCGCCGGCCGCCTTCCCACCCGTCCTTCCGCCGTTGGCTGGCGTTCGGCGGCGGGGATGGTTTGAACGGGGCATGCAACCATTGTGCCGCAGGTGCCGGGCCCGGGGCCAAATCGGGGCGGACCGCCTCACCGGCTATTGTGGAAGGCGTGCGTTTAGTCATTGCCAAGTGCTCCGTCGACTATGTCGGCCGCCTCAAAGCCCATCTTCCCCTGGCCGTCCGGCTCCTGTTGGTCAAGGCGGACGGTTCCGTGCTGGTCCATTCCGACGGCGGCTCCTACAAGCCGCTGAACTGGATGAGCCCCCCGGCCACCCTGCGTACCGTGGCCGCCGCCGACAGCGAGCTGGAAGACGGCGTGCTGGAACAGTGGGTGGTCCAGTCCACCAAGCAGGATGACAAGCTGATCATCAACATCTATGAGCACATCCATGAGTCCACGCATGATCTGGGAACTGACCCCGGGCTTATCAAGGATGGAGTGGAAGCGGACCTGCAGCGCCTGCTGGCAGCCCAAATCGAACTGCTGGGCACCGGCTATACGCTGATCCGGCGCGAGTACTTCACGGCCATTGGCCCTGTGGACATCCTGGCCCGGGATGCCAAGGGCGCCACCGTGGCCATTGAGCTCAAGCGCCGCGGGGACATCGACGGGGTCGAGCAGCTGACGCGCTACCTGGAACTCCTCAACCGCGACCCCCTGCTCGCTCCCGTGCGGGGCGTCTTCGCCGCCCAGCAGATCAAGCCCCAGGCGAGGGTGCTTGCCGAGGACCGGGGGATTGAATGCAGGACCCTCGACTATGACGCAATGCGCGGAGTCGATGACAGCGCCTCGCGACTCTTCTAGGCCGCTGCCGCGCCGTCCTCGCTAGACTAAAGGGCATGACTTCCCCCCACGACGCGGCCGCTCCGGCTCCCGCCAAGAAACTCATCCACGGATCCATCGCGACGGATCGCGGCATCGTCCAGGACGGGCTGTTGGCCGTCTCCGGGGACAGAATTGTGTATGCCGGACGCGCCGACCACTTTGACGAACCGGGGTTCGAGGACGTTGACGCCGCCAACGTGATTTCCCTGCCTGCGGGCCACCATGTTCTCCCCGGGCTGGTGGATGTCCACAACCACGGCGGCAACGGCGGGGACTTCCCCAGTGGCGACGAATCCTCCGCCCGCAAGGCCATTGACTTCCTGCACCGTGCCGGCACCACCACCCTGCTGGCCAGCATGGTGACGGCGTCCCCGGAGGACCTGTTGGCCGGGATCGGCGTCCACGCCAAACTAACCGGCGAGGGACTGCTGGCCGGCATCCACCTGGAGGGGCCGTTCCTTTCCCATGCCCGCTGCGGGGCCCAAAACCCGGCCTTCCTGCTTGACCCCGACGTGGAACTCGCGGCTCGGCTGATCGAGGCGGGGCAGGGACACATCGCCACCATGACATATGCCCCGGAACTGCCGGGCGCCGACGAACTGGTGGATCTTCTCACCTCTCACGGCATCACCCCTTCCGTGGGCCACACCGCGTGCGACACCCGCACGGCCTGGGACTCCCTGGAACAGGCCCGAGAGGGCCTGGACTCCACCGGCTTCGACGGCACCTCGGGCCGCCCCACCGTCACCCACCTGTTCAACGGCATGCCACCCTTGCACCACCGCTCCCCGGGCCCCGTCGCGGCCTGCCTCCGGGCGGCGGCGGCAGGGCATGCCGCCGTCGAACTCGTCGCGGACAACACCCACCTGGACCCGGAGACCGTCAAAATGGTGTTTTCACTCGTGGGTGCCGGCAACATCCTGCTGGTCACCGACTCCATGGCCGCGGCGGGACTGGCCGACGGCCAGTACATGCTGGGGCCATCCCCCGTGACCGTCACGAAGGGCGTGGCCACGCTGGACGCCACGGGCTCCATTGCCGGAGGCACCGCCACCTTGCTGGACGTGGTGCGCCGCACCGTGCAGGCCGGGGTCAAGCTGCACGACGCCGTCCTGTCGGCCAGCGCCGTTCCAGCCGCCGTGCTGGGGCTCACCGACGAGGTGGGTGCCCTGCGCCGTGGGCTGCGGGCCGACGCCCTGGTGGTGGACTCCGAATTGGGGCTCAAGCGCGTGCTCCGGGCCGGATCCTGGCTGAACTAGCAGGCAGCTGTGCCCTTAATTATTGCGAAACGGCCGGTGCCTCGTTGACCTCCTTTGTGATGCATGCCATGCTGAGTGCTGTTCTTGCAAAGCAGCACGTTGATTGAGGAGAAACAATGGCACAGGGAACCGTCAAGTGGTTCAATGCTGAAAAGGGCTTCGGCTTCATCACCCCGGACAATGCCGACGGTGATGTGTTCGTCCACTACTCGGAAATCCAGGGCAACGGTTTCAAGTCCCTCGACGAAAACGCCCGGGTGGAATTTGAAATTGGCGAAGGAACCAAGGGCCCCCAGGCCACTGGCGTGACCACGCTCTAGATTCCCCTCTTCCGGCACAAAGAAGACCCCCGGCAGCGATGCCGGGGGTCTTCTTTGTGCCTTTGTCGTGGCGCCACTGCCCGGCAGGTGCCCTAGGCCTTTCGCAGCAGCCTGGCCAGCTGCCTGACGGAGACGTTGGGCATGTAGGCCTCCCCCACCGCACGGCCAATGGACGGCAGGGAAAGCGGGTCCTGGTACACCATGTAAAGGGTCCGGTGCCTGGGCTGGAAGCGCTTCTTGAAGTTCGCCAGCGACGCAAAGCCGTATACGGGTTCCAGGGTGCGGCCGACGAGGGCCAGGATGCGCGCCATCGAGGTGCCCTCCAGTGCGGCCAGGGGGTGCTGCGCAACAGCGGATGGGGAATGCCGCGAATCGGCGGGACCGGCAGGACCCGATTCCCCGCCCCGCGCCACCTGTTCCGAAACTTCGGCGTGTTCCGGTGCGGGTTCGGTGGACAGCGGCGTGCCCGACAGGGAAATGGTGGGCACCTGGCCCTTGAAGTGCAGCACGGCCTGGGCAATCAGGAATTCCATGACGCCGTTGAACGCATTAGTGTTGCGCCGCATGAAGTCCAGGGTCCACCCCTTCTCCACACCGCCTTCGTAAACCGGCAGCCAGCTGGTGATCCCGTGGATGCGGCCATCGCCGTCCACCGCCAGGCAGAGCTGGACGGCGTCGTCCTTGAGTTCCTCCACGCCACCGAGTGTGAAGCCCATTTCCGGCAGCGGCTTTTCCGAGACCCATTCCTCGGAAATTTCATGGATCTGGGTCCGCTGGCCGGTGCTCAGGGCCGAGTACCGGCTCCAGAGGGTGGTGATGCCCAGCTTGGCGGCCTTGTTCAGTGCAGTGCGGACGTTTTGCCATTCCTTGCCCTTGAATTCCATGCTGTCAACGTCCAGCAACGTTTCCGAGGCAACCTGTGCCCGCCTGAAGCCGCGCGCCTGAAGCACGTCCCACTGGCCGTCCGTGACGGAGTAAAAGCAGGGCACCAACGACTGCGCCGCACAGTAGTCCAGGAACTCCACGGCGGCGGAGTCAAACTCGCCGGGGTCCCCGAACGGCCCGCCCACCGTGACAGCCACACCGGCATGGGCCTGGTACGCGATGGCCGCCGTGCCCCGGGCGTTGAACCAGTAGTTGTTGCCGCGCCACTGCGACATCCAGGACAGCGAGTCCCCGCCGCGGCGCACCAGCTCCGCGGCCGCAGCCCTGTCCGCCGAGACGGCGCCGCGGGCCCGGCGGCTCAGGAACAGGCCAAACACACTGAGCACGCTCACCAGCCAAAACACGGCGCCGCCCATGCTGAACAGCAACGTTGAAAACAGGCCATGGGGGTACACGGAAGCACCATAGCCAAAGGGGAAAGGATACGGCAGCAGGATGCGCGGCAGCCCGGCCAGAAGCCCTACGAAGCCATACGGGCCGGATGCGTTCCCCTCCACGAACCACACGGCTGCGTACAGCACCACGAAGCCGCCAAGCAGCAGCGGCATCACCACAAATGTCCGTCGGCGCAGGACCGGGCTGGGGTCGATGTGGAAGTGACGCCGGAAAATGAGCAACAGCGCCGCAATCAGGAAGGGCACCAGCACCACGGGCAGCACTTCCCACAGAGTGGAGGAGATGCTCAGCACCCGGCGCCCGCGAAGCAGCGGCATGCCGAAGCCGGCAAAGAGCTGGAGGTAGATGGCGCTCATGACGCCAATGACCAGGTGCAGGTAGACGGCCACCCACAGCGCCATCCGGTTTCCGCGGCGCAGGCCTTCCGCACACGCCAGCAGCAACAGCATGGGCACCAGCGCCAGGAGGTGCCCTCCGGGTCCGAGGATCCCGGCACTGTGCATGATGTCGCTGCAGGCCTTGATGGCACTGCTGCAGCTGCCTTCAAGCTGCAGGGC
The DNA here is from genome assembly GCF_025548615.1 of Arthrobacter sp. A2-55. Lineage (NCBI taxonomy): Bacteria > Bacillati > Actinomycetota > Actinomycetes > Micrococcales > Micrococcaceae > Arthrobacter > Arthrobacter sp. A2-55. The sequence continues at coordinate 6,796 of NZ_JAJLOZ010000029.1, forward strand.
CGACGGCACCGGGTTGACGATGATGTTCTGCAGCTTGGACAGCGGCCCCACAGGGACGTGTGCCAGGGCGGAAAAAAGCGGGCCCAGGGCGAAGACCGCCACCACGATGGCAAGGTTGGTGCGGACCTCTCGGCTGGTGGAGCGTGCCACCGGCATCGGGTGCCTTGCCGGAAGCACGGCCATGCCAATCACCAGGCCCACCAGGGCGCCCAGCAGCATGAACAGGTTCTGGGCGTGGCCCACATAGAGGAGCAGCATGAGCGCGGCCCCAAGGGTCAGCGCCCTGACCCGCCGCCGCCACAGCAGGCTGATCATCCGGCTGGCTGCCATCAGGGCGCCCACGCTGGCGGCGTAGGGTCCCAGGAGGGTCGCCGGGCGCATGTCGGCGAGCCATTCAAGGTCGAGCGCCGCACCCACCTCCACCACCAGGGTAAAGAGCACAACGGCGGCCAGTTGGGTTGCCCAGAAGATGACGACGGTACGCCAGGTCCCCAGCGTGATTTCGGCCAGGCCCAGCACGCCGACCAGTATGACGGCGGACAGCAGCAGTGCAACGGGGTGCACGGCAAGGAAGGCCGTGGTGGCGACGGTCCACCAGTCCCCGTGCCACACGTCACCGGCCTGGTAGCCGGTCCAGGCAATTTCCGCTGCCATTTGGTGGCGCCACATGGTCTCCGACGCCACAAGGACCACAATTGAACCTGCAAGCATTGCCAGCGCGAAGGGGGTGCGCCGGACCCAGCCCGCCAACGCTGCGATCACTGCAGGCCCAACTGGGTGCCCAGATAGGACAATGCGGAAGGCATGGCCTCGGTGACCATGATCCAGGAGTGCCCGCCGGGGAAGGTGGTGCGTTCCAGCTTCATCCCCGCCCTGGCACCCGCCCTTTCCAGCGCGACGGCGTAATTGGTGTAGCGGGCGTCCTGGGCACCGGTGGCCAGCCAGCCGTGGATTTCGGGGTAGCTGCGCTCGGACAACAAGGTCATGGGCACCACCGCGTTGAATGCTGCCGTGTTGCCGTGGAAGGCCCGCTCAACGGTGACAGCCCTGTTCGCTGTCAGGGCAGGTTCCAACTCGGATGAGATGGCGGCGAAGGTGGGGTAAACGAAGGGGTGGCGCGTCACCATCTGCATGGCACAGGTGCCGCCATAGGAAAAGCCTGCAATGGCCCAATGCTTGTGGTTGGTGTCAACGTTCAGCGTGGACGTGATCCAATTGGGCACGTCCACCGACATGTAGGTGTCCACCTTGCCGAGCGCCGAATTCATGCACATCGTGTTGGCTTCCTGCGCCCCGTTGGGATCGGGTATGACCACCACGGGCGCCAACCCCTTGTGGGCGCGGGCGAAGCTGTCGAGCGCCTGGCCCAGATGGCCGGCCTGCAGCCAGTCCCCCGGCGATCCCGGCTGTCCGGTCACCAGCACGAAGACGGGGAGAACGGGCGGGTTCTTCGTAAAGTAGGCCGGGGGGAGGTAGACGATCCCGTTGCGCGCGTAAAAACCGGACACCTTGCCGGGAATGGCCACAGAACGAAACTGGCCAGCGGTCACCATGGCCTTGGGCGGGATCCATGACTCCGCGGCTGGTTCCGTGCGATAGCGGACGATGTCCTTCTTTTGCAGGAAGTGCGGAATGCCCGTGGCCAACGCAGGCGAACCATGGACCAGGCTTCCAACGGTTGGAAACTCGCCAAAGTACGCATTGATCTCGACCGCGCTGGCAAACACGATCGCCAGCGTCGCCGCAACGGCGACCAGGCGGCGTGGCGTGGAGGTCGTGGACCCACGGGATGCGCCGCCGTCGTGCTGGCCAAGGCGCGCTCCACCATTCCCCCGAATCAGCCTTTGCAACCCGAGAAGCGCCGTGGCAAGCCCAAGCACCAGGCCCCACAACGCGAAGCCCACACAGATGATGACAGTGGCCGGCAGGTCCTCAGGCCACCAGTACCAGGCATAAATGACCGCCCAGCCCAGGGCCGTGGCTGCAGCCGCGCTCAACACGCCAGTGATGGCGCAGAACAGCCACCAGCGCCGTGAGCGGCGGATCAGCAGGAACGCGAGGGCAAGTACACCCAGCCCCAAGGCAACTGCGGGAATAACGCCGGTCGCCAGGCTCTGTGCGTAAATCCACTTCAACACGTCATCACTTGCCCTTATCAACAAATCCCGCAGTTTTCGACGGGCAACAACGCAATTTTATCCATGGCCGCTGAGAGGAAACTGAAAGAATGTTATGTGCAGGCCGTTAGCGCCACGTCCCAATCCCCACCACGGGCCCGGCTTCCAGCCAGGAGGAAAGCCCCGCATAGGCGCCAAACTTCATGGCGAGCAGCACCTGCTCGCCATGGTATTCCAAGGTCACAATCACCACATCGGGCGGCACCCGGGTGACCTCCGCCTCGGTGGGTTGGCGGCGTCCCACCAGGACAATGGAGCTGCGCGTCATCCGAAGGTGCGGGAGGGGGCTTAACGAAAGAAGCCGGAACCATTCAAGCTCCGACTCCTGATAACGGCAAACCCCCATCTGCCAGCGGTGTGATGCCGAGCAAATGGAGGCATCCACCGTGCCCAGGGCACGCCGCAGTTGAAAGCGGCGCACCCCGAGCAGGCACAGTGCAATGACGACCAGCAGGAATAAGGCTGCCAGGACGATGAACGGGATGCCGGGTTCGTTCATCAATTGCTAGCTAGCGGGTCCCTGCGTTTGACGCTGCGCCGTCTTGCAACTGCGCATTGTCGGCAACGATGACCACCCGGTCCTTGTCAACCGAGAAGAAGCCGCCGTCCACGGTGACTGCCATGCGGCTGCCGTTGACGGGCTCAATGGCCAGTTCGCCCTCGGCCAGGATCGCCAACAGGGGCGAGTGTCCCGGGAGGATGCCGATCTCGCCGTCGGAGGTGCGCGCCTTGACCATCTTCGCCGCACCGGCCCACACGTGGTGGTCCGCCGCTACGATTTCAACTTCCAGTTCCGCCATGGTTACTTGGTCGATTCCTGGATCTTGGCCCACTGGCGTTCGACGTCGGTCATGTCACCGACATTGAAGAACGCCTGCTCGGCGATGTGGTCGACGTCGCCGTCGCAGATCGCCGTGAAGCCTTCGATGGTGTCCTTGATGGAAACCGTGGAACCCTCGACGCCGGTGAACTGCTTGGCGGTGTAGGTGTTCTGCGAGAGGAACTGCTGGATGCGGCGGGCACGGGCCACAACGATCTTGTCCTCTTCGGAGAGCTCGTCGACACCAAGGATGGCGATGATGTCCTGGAGTTCCTTGTTCTTCTGCAGGATCTGCTTCACGCGCACTGCGGTGTCGTAATGCGCCTGGCCGATGTACTGCGGATCAAGGATGCGCGAGGTGGACGTCAGCGGATCAACGGCCGGGTACAGGCCACGTGAAGCAATCTCACGGGAGAGCTCGGTGGTGGCGTCCAGGTGGGCGAACGTCGTTGCCGGGGCCGGGTCGGTGTAGTCGTCAGCAGGGACATAAATGGCCTGCATGGACGTGATCGAGTGGCCCTTGGTCGAAGTGATGCGCTCCTGCAGGAGGCCCATTTCGTCGGCAAGGTTGGGCTGGTAGCCCACGGCGGAGGGCATGCGGCCCAGCAGCGTGGAAACTTCCGAACCGGCCTGCGTGAAGCGGAAGATGTTGTCGATGAAGAGCAGCACGTCCTGGTTCTGCACATCGCGGAAGTATTCCGCCATGGTCAGCGCGGAGAGCGCCACGCGAAGGCGCGTTCCCGGCGGCTCATCCATCTGGCCAAATACCAGTGCGGTGTCCTTGAGAACACCGGCCTCTTCCATTTCAACCCAGAGGTCGTTGCCCTCACGGGTGCGCTCGCCAACGCCGGCGAACACCGAGGTGCCACCGAAGTTGCGGGCAACACGGGTGATCATTTCCTGGATCAGCACGGTCTTGCCAACGCCGGCGCCGCCGAACAGGCCGATCTTTCCACCCTGGATGTAGGGGGTCAGGAGGTCTATGACCTTGATGCCGGTCTCGAGCATCTGCGTGGAGCCCTCGAGGGTGGCAAAGGCGGGGGCCTTGCGGTGGATGGGCCAGCGCTCGGTGGTGGTCAGCTCCGACTCCGCAATGTCCAGGGGCTTGCCCAGGACGTTGAAGATGTGGCCCTTGACGCCGTCGCCAACGGGGACCGAGATCGGGGCGCCGGTGTCCGTCACAGACGTGCCGCGGACAAGTCCGTCAGTGGCCTGCAGGGAGATGGCGCGAACCAGGTTGTCACCGAGGTGCAACGCGGTCTCGAACGTGATGGTGCGCGTCTCGCCGGCGAGCGTGAGCTCGGCTTCGAGTGCGTTGTAGATGCCGGGGATGGATCCCGCGGGGAATTCGACGTCAACGACGGGGCCAATGACGCGGGCAATGCGTCCAACGGCGCCAGCCTTGGCGGCTACCTGCTCTGTAGTAGTGGCAGTCATCTCTCTCACTTCAATCAGTAGATGGCGTGGTGATAAGTCTAACGGGGATCAGGAACCGTGCCGGCGGGGGGCCGGCACCGGAACGTGGCGTGGGCTAGGACGCGCTCAGCGCGTCTGCACCTGCCACAATCTCGGACAGTTCCTGGGTGATTTCGGCCTGGCGGGCCGTATTGCGCAGTCGTGTGTACTTCTTGATCAAGTCCGAAGCGTTGTCGCCTGCGGACTTCATGGCCCGCTGGCGTGCTGCAAGTTCACTTGCGGCAGCCTGGAGGAGCGCGTTGAAAATGCGGGATTCGATGTACCGCGGCAGCAGCGTGTCCAGCACCTGCGCCGGCTCGGGCTCGAATTCGTACAACGGAAGAAGGTCAGACTCACTTGTTGCCTGCTCCTCCACCACTTCAAGCGGCAGAAGGCGGACAACCTGCGGAACCTGCACGACCATCGACTGGAAGCGTGTAGACACGATGTGGATTTCATCCACGCCGCCCTTTTCGTATTCCGTGGCGAATGCTTCAAGGACTGCCTTGGCAATGTCCTTGGCGGTGCCAAACTCGGGGGCATCCGTGCCACCGGTCCAGACTCGCGCATAGCTGCGGTCACGGAAGTCGAAGTACGCCTGTGCCTTGCGGCCGACCAGGAAGTAGGAAACTTCCTTGCCTTCCGAGCCCAGGAGCTCGGCAAGCTGCTCGGCCTGCTTGAGGACACTGGCGGAATAGGAACCCGCAAGGCCTCGGTCGGAGGCAACAATGACCACGGCGGCCCGGCGGACCTGCTCCGGTGTTGTCACCAACGGGTGGTCGATGACACTCTGCGATGCCACAGCAGAAACGGCACGGGTAATGGCGTTCGAGTAGGGCAAGGATGCCGCCACACGGGTGCGCGCCTTACCGATGCGCGAGGTGGCGATCAGTTCCATCGCCTTGAAGATTTTGCGCATCGAGGTGGTCGATGCGATCTTCTGGCGGTAGACCCGGATCTGGGCTCCCATACTTTTCCTTTCCTAAATTCGACGATGGCCGGTCCTGCCGGGGCGTGCCCGGCAGGACCAACCGACGCAGGTCAGCGCTTCTGCTTGACGATCTTCTCTTGGTCGACGTCAGAGCCGGCCAGGGCGTCATGCTCTTCGTGCCCGGCATCCACCAGCTTGCTGCCGCCGACACCGAAGAAGCCTGCCTTGAAGCCCGTGATGGCGGTCTTGAGCGCATCAACGGTTTCATCGGCCATGACGTTGGTCTGGGCGAGAGTGGTCAGGATGGACGTGCCGTGGCGCAGGTGTTCCAGGAATTCCTTCTCAAAGCGCGAGACATCCTGGACCGGGACATCATCAAGGTAGCCGTTGGTGCCGGCCCAGATGGAGACAACCTGGTCTTCCACCGGGAACGGTGCGTACTGGCCCTGCTTGAGGAGTTCCATGAGGCGGGCACCGCGGGTCAGCTGCTGCTTGGAAGCGGCGTCCAGGTCCGAGGCAAACATGGCAAACGCCTGCATGTCGCGGTACTGGGCCAATTCCAGCTTCAACGTACCGGAAACCTTCTTCATCGACTTCACCTGCGCGGCACCGCCGACACGGGAGACGGAAACGCCGACGTCGACAGCGGGACGCTGGTTGGCGTTGAAGAGGTCCGACTGGAGGAAGATCTGGCCATCGGTAATGGAGATCACGTTCGTCGGAATGTAGGCGGAAACGTCGTTTGCCTTCGTTTCGATAATCGGCAGGCCGGTCATCGAGCCGGCACCGAGCTCATCGGAGAGCTTGGCACAACGCTCCAGCAGGCGGGAGTGCAGGTAGAACACGTCGCCCGGGTATGCCTCGCGGCCCGGCGGGCGGCGCAGCAGCAGGGACACTGCACGGTAGGCCTCGGCCTGCTTGGACAGGTCGTCGAAGACCACCAGGACGTGCTTGCCCTGGTACATCCAGTGCTGGCCAATGGCGGAACCGGCGTACGGTGCCAGGTACTTGAAGCCTGCGGGGTCGGAGGCCGGGGACGCCACGATGGTGGTGTACTCCAGCGCGCCGTGGTCTTCCAGGGTCTGGCGGACGGCGGCGATGGTGGACGCCTTCTGGCCGATGGCGACGTAGACGCAGCGGACCTGCTTGGTCTCGTCCTTGGAAGCCCAGTTGGCCTTCTGGTTGATGATCGTGTCAACAGCCAGTGCGGTCTTGCCCGTCTGGCGGTCACCAATGATCAGCTGGCGCTGGCCGCGGCCGATCGGGATCATGGCGTCGATGGCCTTCAGGCCAGTCTGCATGGGCTCGTGGACGCTCTTGCGCTCCGTCACGCCGGGCGCCTGAAGTTCCAGGGCACGGGTGGTCTCGGCAACAATGTCGCCCAGGTCGTCGATGGGGGCACCCAGCGGGTCCACCACGCGGCCCAGGAAGGCGTCGCCCACGGGGACGGACAGGATCTCACCGGTGCGGTGAACCTCCTGGCCTTCTTCAATGCCGGTGAAGTCACCAAGGATGATGACACCGATCTCGCGGACGTCAAGGTTCTGGGCCAGGCCCAGGGTGCCGTCTTCGAAGCGAAGCAGCTCATTGGCCATAACGGAGGGAAGTCCCTCCACACGGGCAATGCCATCGCCGGCAGTGGTAACCCGGCCAACCTCGACGCGTTCGGCGTTGCCCGGTTCGTAGGACGCCGCGAAGTCATTCAACGCACTACGGACGTCGTCGGCGTTGATGGTCAATTCGGCCATCTGCAGTCCCTGCTCTCCTATTTCGCGATCACCGCAAATTGGCGATGACCTAGCTTTCGCACCATTCCCGACCTGTGTGGGCGGGCGGTTTGGTTTCTTACTGATAATGCTTTGTGGCTATCCAGCCAGCTGGCGGCGCAATTCGCCCAGCCGGGCCATGACCGAGGCATCCACGACCTCGTCACCCACCCGGACACGTACTCCGCCGATGAGGGCGGGGTCAACGCGGACGTTGATGTTCAGTTCACGCCCATAAAGGGAGTTGAGCCCTCGCTGCAGCCGGGCAAGCTGTCCATCCTGCATCGGGCGGCTGACCGTGACTTCGGCAATCCAGCGCTGCTGGCGTGCCGCTGCCAAGTTGGCAAAACGCTCGATGAGCTTGACTGTCTTGAGTCCGCGCGGATTGACAACAGCCTGGCGGATCAAGGCCTGGGCTTCGCCGCTTGCGCCGGGAACCAGTTTGATCGCCAAGTCCAACTTGGCGGACTCGCTTGCCTGCGGCTCCACCAAGGCGCGCTGCACCTCGTGGCTGGAATCAACGGCCTGGGAAAAGGAGAACAGTTCGCTCTCCAGCGATGCCAGGCCGCCAAGGCCGGAAACGGAGTTGCCGGAACTTGCAGACGTGTTCCGATTTTCTGCAACGGCAATGACCACTGTTGCGGCCACGGTCTCGAGTGCATCGCCAAGGTCACGTGCATCGCTCCAGCGCGCTGCAGCCAAACGGCCAACTATCGCTTCTGCTTCCGCAGAAACCTTGCCCTTAACCAGTGAGGAAACCAGTGCGGACTTTTCAGCGCCCGTGCGGGACGGGTCAGTGAGCGAGCGGCGCAAGCCGGCCGAGCTGTCCAGAACCGCAAGGATGGAAAAAAGCTCCTGAGCCAACGACAGCGACGCCGTGGGAAGCGAGGCTTCCAACTGGCCCAATGCTGTGGTCAGCGATTCGCTCGATACACCTGCCATTACTTCGCTGCACCTTCGCTCTGCTTGTCCAGCTCAGCCAGGAAACGGTCCACGACACGGCTGGCGCGGGCGTCGTCGTCCAGCGACTCGCCCACAATGCGACCGGCCAGCGTGGTGGCCAGCGAACCGACCTCGGAACGGAGCGAGACAACAGCGGCCTGGCGTTCGGCGGCAATGGCCGTCTGCGCCTGTTCCGTGATGCGCGCAGACTCGGAAGCGGCCTTCTCCTTCAGGTCTGCCAGGATCTGGGCACCTTCGGCGCGGGCTTCCTCACGGATGCGGTTTGCTTCCGTACGTGCTTCAACCAGCTGCTGCTTGTACTCACCGAGTGCAGCCGAGGCCTCGGCCTGGGCCTTCTCAGCCTTCGCAATGCCGCCTTCAATGGCTTCAGTGCGGTCGGCGTAGGTCTTCTCAAACATCGGGACAACGAACTTGACCACGATGAACATGAGAATGGCGAAGCCGACAGCCACAACCAGTACTTCAGACCAGCTGACAGCCAGCGGGCTGGGCGCAGCATCCGCCGCATTGGCGGAGGCTAAAACCATGAGGTTATTCATATTTCACCCGTCCTTTTCTACTCGTATGTTGAAGGTTCGTAATTCTCTTTACTTGAGAACGAACGCAAACACGAGGCCGAGGATGGCGAGTGCTTCGGTCAGCGCCAGGCCCAGGAAGGCGAGGGGCTGGAGCACGCGCTGTGCTTCCGGCTGGCGTGCAACGCCGTTGATGTAGGCGGCGAAGACCAGGCCCACGCCAATGGCACCACCAATCGCAGACAGACCGTAACCGATGAGGTTCAGCGAGCCGTTGATATTTCCCGTCATTGTGTTTCCTTTCAAGATGCCCGAAGGCAGGTTGTTTGGTTCAAGTTATCCCCCGCGGGGAATTCTTTTGGTGTGTTTAGTGGCTGTCCGCGTGGACAGCACCTTCAATGTAAATTGCTGTCAGCAGGACAAAGACATAGGCCTGGAGGACCATGATCAGGGCCTCAAGCATGTACATGGCCGTGGCACCGGCCAGGATCAGGATGGAAGTGCCCTTCAGCAGCCAGCTCTCCTGTGCGATCAGGAACTCAATGCCCGAACCGGCAATCAGGACAATCAGGTGCCCGGCCAGCATGGTCGCAAACAGACGCAGGCTGTGCGTCATGGGGCGGACCACGAAGTTCGAGATGATTTCGATCGGCACCACGAGCGGCAGGATGTACCACGGAACGCCGGAGGGAACCACGGCCAGCTTGAAGTAGCGGATGCCGTTGACCTTCACGCCAACGCCGATCCAGACCACGTACACCAGCAGCGCAAGCACGTAGGCGCCCGAGACGTGGGAGAAGCTGGGGAGCTGGATGAACGGGATGGTGCCGTAAAGGTTGTTCAGCAGGATGAAGAAGAACAGCGAGAACAGCAGCGGCACGTACTTCTTGTAGTCCTTGGCACCGATGACGTCCTTGCCAACGGAGTTGCGCACAAAGCCATAGGCCATCTCGCCCACGAATTGCAGCCTGCCGGGAACCAGCTGGCCCTTGCGGGCTGCCGCTACGAAGAACCAGGCGATGATCACAACGGAAAGCAGCACCAGCGCCATCTGCTTGGTGAATTCAAACCCGCCGATCGTGAAGAACGGGGTCAAGTGGGTTTCGACGCTGGGCGGGGTAAAGCTTCCACCATCTTGGGCGGGGAGCATAAGCGCGATCAACGCGTTTCCTCTCTGCAGAGTCCATAATTGGGCTGGATTTCGGGGACCGGGGAACACATTGCCCCGAAGCCCCCAACGTTATTGAAAAAATGTGATATCACTGATGCTCAGTCCCTTTGCCGCCGGCTGCGTTTGGTGTTCCCATCCGCTTTCTTCGACCCGGTCGGTCCAAAGCGGCGGGCAAAGGACAGGTAGAAACCGCCGGCGAGTCCTGTGAATGCCCCGGCCAGAACAATCCAATGCGTTCTGAGCAAAATATCCAGAACCCACCCTATCAAACTCCAGACAACAATTCCGCCAATAATGTAGCTAAAGACGATCATCCCGGAATTGTAGCCGCCGTTGTTGTTGGCATTTTTGGGGTTGCCTGAAGCGGCCGAATACCGATCTTCCGGACCCGGGCCGGTGCTCATTTGGTGTCCCCGGCGGAGCCTGTCGAATCCTGCGGTTCAGCAGGGTCGTTGTAGAGCAGCAGGCGCTGCCTGCTGAAGGTGACCACCTCGGTGGCCTGCCACAACACAACCACCACGACGCCGGCCGCAGCGAACCATGGACCGTTCAGCCAGGTGGGGGTGCCCAGGGTGAAGAGTATGACGGCGAAGCCCACCACCTTGACCAGGTAGGTCACCATGAAGACGCCGATGGCCCCCGACGGGTTTTTCCGGCCGTAAATGTGGCCAACCAGCAGGCTGAGGCCGAAGAATACGACCACCACGGCGGAGCCAAAGGCCACACTGCCCACTCCCGCCCAGCCGCTGACCACCAGTGCCGCAACGGCCAGTGCGGCCGTCGCTGCGGAGGCTATCAGCAGGCATTTCTTGAGAATGTTCAGCCAGGGGGTCGCTGAAGGGCCGGAGGCCGGAAACGGCTCCTGTGCAGCACCGTTCAAGGCACCTTTGTCCTTCAATAGAATCTCCATCATGAGGGGCGCGTTCGGATTGAAAGCCACGGGAGCGCCACGGCGAGAACCGCCAAGGATAATTCTACATGAGATAGAACTGCACGCCGACAGGAACCATCCACGGAACGCTACTCCCCCGCTACCCCGCCGGCCGCGCCGTTGCCCGGCCCATGGGCTGCCTTGTGGCGGAAGTACCGCTGGAACAGGGTGGGTGTGCGCAGGTACAGCAGCACCACGGCAAGGCAGAGCGCGGTGGCACTGATCTGCATGGCGCTGTTTCCCTGCGCGGCAATGATGCCAAGGACACTGACCACCACGGTGGCCGTGCTGACCACCGCCGTGGCCTGCAGGTGGCCCAGACCCACAATGTTCAGCCGCTGGTAGACGTGCTGGCGGTGCGAGGCGTACCACCGCTCCCCCGCCAGCAGGCGCCGCAGGAAGGTCACAAAGGTGTCCACGAGGTAGATGAGCACCGGCGAGAATATGTATTCCACGGGGACTTTGGCCAGGAAGGCCGCCATGGCCGTGACCGAGATGGAAGCCCCCAGCAGGTAGCTGCCGACGTCGCCCATGAATACCTTCCGCCGCCCCAGGTTCCACGGCAGGAAGCCGGCAAAGGCGGCCGCAATCGCCACACCGGCAAAAACCAGCCAGTCATGGCCGGTGACCACGCCGGCGTATGCGTAGAAGCCACCAACCAGCAGTCCGTGCATGCCGGAAATGCCGTTGATGCCGTCCATGAAGTTGGAAACGTTGATATAGGCGGCCACCGCAATGGCGCCGGCCGGGATCCACCACATCTGCTGGGCGCCCGGGTCGATGACGGCCACGGCGCCCGTGGCCACGGCTCCCACGGCCAGCTGCAACCCGGCCCTGAGTGCAATGGGCAGGCCCCTGATGTCCTCCACCCAGCCAATGGCGGCGGCAGCCACGGCAACCAGCAGAACCACCACCAGCGTTGCCTGCGCCTGGCCGGCAGCCACACGGCCTTGCGGCAGGAAGATCGCGGTAAGCAGGCCTGCGGACAGGGCCACCGCCGTCGTAATTCCCATGCCTCGGATGGTGGGCGTCTGGTGCGAGGACCTGGCGTTGGGTACGTCAAGGACGCCTGCACGGACCAGGAGGGGCCGGGCCGCCAGGGGCAGGACCAGTGCCAGCACCAGTGCCACGGCACCAACCGTGAGCGCAGCGCCGGGCATCATCGCGCTTCCGCCGCTATGTCGCCGTCGGACTCGTCAATGCTGGGCAGCTCCGGGCCGGACTCGTCGCGGCAGCGCTGCAGCCACAGTTCCAGGCTCAGCTCGGCGGGGTCCAGGGGGCGTGCGTGCGTGTGTGAAATCTTCGGGTGGCCGTCAGGGTCCTTGATTTCGTCGTCGCCCGTGAGCTGTTCGTGGAGCTTCTCGGAGGGGCGAAGGCCGGTGATCTTGATCTCAACCTTTTTGCCCGACATGGCGATCATGCGCTCGGCCACGTCCATGATGCGCACGGGATCGCCCATGTCCAGAATCAGCACGTCGCCGCCGTGGCCGATGGCGCCGGCCTGGATGACCAGCTGGCATGCCTCCGGGATGGTCATGAAGAAGCGGGTGACGTCCGGGTGGGTGACCGTGACGGGGCCGCCATTGTTGATCTGGTCGGTGAACAGCGGGAGCATGGAGCCGCGGCTGCCGATGACATTGCCAAAACGGACGGAAACGTAGCGCTTGCCCGTTTCGCCCGCCATCCAGGACGTGATCTTCTCCGCCGCGCGCTTGGAGTGCCCCAGGGCCGTGGTTGGGCTCGCCGCCTTGTCGGTGGAGACATTGACAAAGGTCTCCACGCCCACGCTGCGGGCTGCGGCCAGCACGTTGAGGGAGCCCAGCACATTGGTCTGCCAGCCTTCCTTGGGGAACATCTGCAGCAGCGGCGCGTGCTTGAGTGCGGCCGCATGGAACACCACCTCTGGGCGGCGCCTGGCAAATATGCCCATGAGCGTCTCGGCGTCGCGGATGTCAGCCAGCACGGTGGTGTCGTCATTGAGCAGGCCGTGGCCCAGGATGGAAAACTGCGTGTGTTGCAGGCCTGTTTCGTCGCGGTCCAGCATGATCAGCTCGGCCGGGTCGAAACCGTGCAGCTGGCGGCAGAGCTCGGAGCCGATGGAGCCGCCTGCACCCGTGACCAGGACGCGCTTGCCGGTGACGTAGCTGGCGATCTGTTCCACCTTGATGTCCACCGGGCGGCGGCCGATCAAGTCTTCCACGTCAATTTCGCGGAAGTCGGTGAGGCCGCCCTTGTTGTCCCGGTTGGTGTCGGGAGTGAGCATTTCCTGCAGAGGGGGCAGCACCAGGACCTTGATGCCCAGGCCGGAGACACTGTCCGAGATCTCCCGGATGCGTTTGGCCTCCAGGTGTGCGATGGCCAGCACCACCACCGTGGACTTGGTGCGGCGGATAATTTCCGGCAGTTCGTCCCCGCGCCCCAGCACGCCCACCGAGCTCAGCCGCAGGTGCTTCTTGGTGGTGTCGTCATCGATGAGCCCCACGGGCACGTACGGGGATTCCGGGTCCTGGATCATGCGCGTCACGAGGGAGTTGCCCAGGAACCCGGCTCCGTAGATGAGGGTCTTTTGGGCCTGCTCCCCAAACGTGGGCTTACCCTCTACGTAAAGGCGCTTGAGGTAGCGGACGGCCGCCATCAGCAGGGCGGCAAACGGGAAGGCAATGGCGCTGACGGAGCGGGCAATGTGGATTTCCTGGACGGTCAGGAACAGGAACACGCTGGTCACTGCGGCCACAATCAAGGTGGCGGCAATGAGCACCCTCGCCTCCTGGATGCTGCCGAAGGTGTAGCGCCCCCGGTAAAGGGCCAGCGACCAGCCCGCAATGAGCTGGGTGGCAATGGCCACGCCGATCAGCAGGACCAGGCCGCCCACGTTGATGAGCCGGACGTCCAGCTCATACCGCAGCAGGACGGCCAGCAGCAGTGCCACGGTCCAGGCCAGTGAGTCCAGGATGCCTTGGGCCCACAGCCACAGTGGCGGCTTTCCCTCGCCGCCTGCCGGTGTGGTGCCGGAGTGGCCTCTTGCCGAGTTGCTCGTCGTGTTCAACGTGATTCGTAGTCCGTTTTCTGCCCGGTGGTGTGTGGCATTGTGCATGGCGCGCGCTGTGCGGCCAGCGACTCAACAGTCCAATAGGTGGGGCTGTACTAAAGTGGAAGCTATTAAAGATAGTAATCGCTCCGCCGAATACCCAAGCGTTTAGCCGTGCCGCGCCGTGCCCTGTGCGGCCGAGAGGAACCCATCTTGCAAGATACCGTGGCCGTTGCCGCGCTCACCTTTGACCGGCCGGACGACGTCCGTACCTTGCTGGGGGCCTTGTCGCAGCAAACCCACGCCCTGCACGCCATTGCCCTGGTGGATGCCGGGACTTCGCCGGTGGCGGACATTGCCGCCGCATCGGGCGTCCCCGTGGACTATGTGAGGTCCCTGGCCAACCTGGGCGGAGCCGGCGGATTTTCGCTGGCGATCCTCAAGGCGATTGCTTCCGGCGCCGAGTGGGTCTGGATTATGGACGACGACGCCCATCCCGAGGACCCCAATTGCCTGGCCACACTCCTCGAAGCCGCCAAAAGCCGCGGCCAGGACGTGGTGGTACCCCTCATCGTGGCCCCGGGCGAACCCCGCAAGCTGTCCTTTCCCTTCCGTCTCGACGGGCACCTGACCCATGAGCGTTCCGTGGTGGAACCGCTGGGCTTCATTGCCGACGTCGGACAGTTTTTCAACGGCGCCCTGATCCGCACCGATGTGTTCTTCAAGGTGGGGCTGCCGGACCTGCGCCTTTTCATTCGGGGCGACGAAGTCGATTTCATGCTGCGGCTGCGGCAGGCGAAGGTCAAGTTCGGCACCGTCACGTCCGTTGCCCTGACCCACCCGGCGGGCTGGGGCGAAGTGCAGGAGGTCATGGGCGACCGCTTTCACGTGCTGGTCCCGGAGACCCCGTTCAAACGCTTTTACTACTACCGCAACCGCGGCTACCTCACCCGCAGGCACCGCCGCCTGCGCTCCTTTGTCGCCGACGCCGTCGGCTACCCCCTCTTTTTCCTCAGGGACGGCGACTTCAAGGGTCTGGCCAAATGGGCTTCGGCCTATGGTGCGGGCCTGCGGGGAGCAAAATTCGGGCCGGTCAAGGACCAAAAGTTTTGAGCGGCAACCGGCGGGAGAACTTTTACATCGTCATCACCACGTTCAACCGGCAGGACTACCTGGCACAGTTGTTCGACTCCATTGCGGCGCTTGACCCGGCGCCCGACGGCGTAGTGGTGGTGGACAATGCCAGCACGGACGGCACGGCCGCCGTCATCGACAAGGCCGCCGCACAGCTGGCTGCGCTCGGCTCCCCCATTCCGCTGGTGGTGCACCGCCTCGCCGAAAACGCCGGAGGCGCCGGCGGCTTTTCAGCAGGCGTGGACCGCGCCCTGGCAGAGGGTGCCCAGTGGCTGTGGCTGATGGACGACGACGTCACCACGGTTCCCGGGGCCATCGCCGCCTTTGGTCCGTGGATGGACAAATACGACGCGATGGTGGGCCGGCGCTACAACGCCGCCGGGCAGCCATTTTTCTGGCAGCACAATTTCAGCGATTTCCTCGGGTTCCCGCTTCCCGTTCCGGGGGACGTGTTCAAAAATTCAAATGAATTCGCCACCAATGTGGGCTGCTTCGAAGGCATGCTGCTGCACGCCGACGCCGTGGCGGAGGTTGGCCTGCCCGATCCGCGCTTCTTCCTGAACTGGGATGACGCCATCTACGGTTGGCTCATTTCGCTCCAGCGCCCCGTGATGTACGTCAATGCCTTTGTACTGCAGAAAACCCGCGAACAGCGCACCATTGACCTGGGCATCAGGCACCTCAATGATTCCTCCGACCTGAGCCGCTTTTACATGATGCGCAACCGGGGGCTGGTGGCCCAGTACCTGCGCGCGAAGGGGAGGTACAACCCGGCGGGCTTTGCGTTGGGCACAGCGCTGACGGCCGGCAAGGAGCTGCTGCGCCTGGCCGCCGTCGAGAAAACCCTGCGTGGCAGCGGCAAGCTGCTCAAGGGCTGGCGCGAATCCCGGCGCATCATGGCTGATGCAGCCTGGCAGCCCATGCCCCCATCGGACCGGACCCGCTAGGGCAGGCTCAGGGCTGGCTTTCCGCGGGTGCCGACTGGTCCTTGGCGGCGGGTTCAGGCTCCGCCACCGCAGTCTCCGGCTCCGCGACGCGGGTCTCGGCAGGCTCCGCCGTCTCCGGCTCCGCCACGCGGGTCTCG
Organism: Arthrobacter sp. A2-55; assembly: GCF_025548615.1. Lineage (NCBI taxonomy): Bacteria > Bacillati > Actinomycetota > Actinomycetes > Micrococcales > Micrococcaceae > Arthrobacter > Arthrobacter sp. A2-55. The sequence goes on from NZ_JAJLOZ010000029.1 coordinate 22,771, forward strand.
GCAGGCTCCGCCGTCTCCGGCTCCGCGACGGGGGTCTCCGCAGGCTCCGCCGTCTCCGGCTCCGCCGCCGGTTCCCACATCTCCGGCTCAGGGTCGTTGCCCAGGGCGCTGGGGACCATGCGCTGGATGGCCGCCAGGCTGATGGCGCCCTCGCGCACCACCCGCAGGCGCAGGCCCGTGGCGTCTACAATGGTGGACGGCACGGGCTCCGTGCCCTCAAGCGGACGGAAGCCGCCCTCCAGGTAGACCTCCACCGACTCGGCCAGCTGTTCGCGGGCTTCCGACGCCGTTTGCGCAGCCGGCTGGCCCGTGCGGTTGGCGCTGGAGACCGCCAACGGCCCCGTGGCGGTCAGCAGGTCAAGGGCAAGCTGGTCGTCCGGCACGCGCAGTGCCACGGTGCCAACGGTCTCGCCCAGGTCCCAGGTGAGTGAGGGCTGGGCGTGGAAGATGATGGTCAACGGGCCGGGCCAGTACTTCTCGGCCAGCTTCCGGGCGTCGTCCGGAATGTCCGTGGCCAGCCCTTCCATGGTCCCGATGCGTGGGATCAACACTGGCGGGGGCATGTTGCGGCCCCGCCCCTTTGCTGCCAGCAGGGTGGCCACGGCCTGCGGCGAGAAGGCGTCAGCCGCAATGCCGTACACCGTGTCGGTGGGCATGACGATGACCTGCTTGGCGGCAATGGCCTTCTGCGCATGGGCCAGGCCCTCGACGCGCTGGTCATCGTTGGTGCAGTTATAGGAAGTGGTAGTCACGGCTTCATTCTTTCATCACGTCGTCATTGTTTCCTTACACTTTGCGGCGATTGGCCTTAGCGCCGTAGGCCGCTCGTGGCACGGTCCCTGCCCGTCAAGTCCTGGTGGGTGGTGACGGCTTCCCAATGGCCGCCCTCCTTGAACAGGGCCGCCATCTGCTCCGCCTGGACTTCGGCGTGCTCCATGACGAAGTACCCGCCCGGCCGGAGCAGCCTTGCCGCTGCGGCAATGGCTGCCGTGGGCATCTCCAGGCCGTCCGCTCCCCCGCCGTACAGGGCCATGTGCGGGTCATGCAGGCGCACCTCGACCTCCCGGGGGATGGCCCCGGCCGGGATGTAGGGCGGGTTGGAGACCACCACGTCCACGGTCCCGTCGAGTTCCGGAAAGGCAGTGCGCAGGTCCCCATGGACCAGTTCGACGCCGGTGCCCGCCAGGTTCCCTGCCGCCCACGGGTAGGCCTCATCGCTCAATTCGACGGCGTATACACGGCATCCAGGCACTTCGGCCGCGAGCGAGCCGGCTATGGCTCCGGAGCCCGTGCCGAGGTCGACGGCGGTGCTGATGCACTCTTTCCGCCCCTGTGTGAGCTTGAGCAGCACGTCAACGGCCAGCTGGACCACTGACTCGGTTTCTGGCCGGGGCACGAACACGCCCTTGCCGACCCGCAGTTCCAGGTGGCGGAAATATGCCACACCCGTAATGTGCTGGAGCGGTTCGCGTGCGGCCCGGCGGTGCACCAGTTCTGCATAGCCTGCGGGCGCCCCGGCCGTGCCAAAGAGCATGGCCGCCAGTTCCCCGCGCCCCACGCCGAGCAGGTGGGCGGCCAGCAGCTGTGCATCCACCGCGGGCGACGGAACGCCCGCGGCCGCAAGCTCCGCCGTCGCACTTTTAACGGCGTCAGCCAGCGAAAGGCGCGCGCCGTCCGGGGAGTTGCTACTCACCCAGCGCGTCCAGGCGGTGCTGTTCATCCATTTCGATGGCGGACTGCACCACAGCTTCCAGGTCCCCGTTCATGACCTGGTCGAGGTTGTACGCCTTGTAGCCCGTGCGGTGGTCCGCGATCCGGTTTTCCGGGTAGTTGTAGGTCCTGATCCGCTCCGAACGGTCCATGGTGCGGATCTGGGACTTGCGCACGGCCGAGTTTTCGGCGTCGATGATGGCCTGCTGGTGCGCCAGGATGCGCGCCCTCAGCACGCGCATGCCGGCTTCGCGGTTTTGCAGCTGAGACTTCTCATTTTGCATGGCAACCACGATGCCCGTGGGCAGGTGGGTGATGCGGACGGCGGAGTCGGTGGTGTTCACGGACTGGCCGCCGGGACCGGAGGACCGGTAGACATCGATCTTGAGGTCGTTCGGACTGATGTCCACCTCTTCCGGCTCATCGACCTCCGGCAGCACCAGCACGCCGGCGGCCGATGTGTGGATGCGTCCCTGCGATTCCGTGGCCGGCACGCGTTGCACGCGGTGCACACCGCCCTCAAACTTCAGGCGCGCAAACACGCCCTCGGCCGGGTCGTTGGATCGGCCCTTCACGGCAATGGAAATGTCCTTGTAGCCGCCCAGGTCGGATTCCGTGGCGGAGATGATTTCCGTCTTCCAGCCCCTGTGCTCGGCGTAGCGCGTGTACATGCGGACCAGGTCCGCGGCAAACAGTGCTGCCTCGTCGCCGCCTTCACCGGCCTTCACTTCCAGGATCACGTCACGGGCGTCGTCCGGGTCGCGCGGGATCAGCAGGCGGCGCAGCTTTTCCTGCGCTGCCGCCAGCTGGCCCTCGAGCACCGGGACTTCCGCCGCAAATTCCGGGTCTTCGGACGCCATTTCCCGGGCCGCCTCAAGATCGTCCGTCAGCGTCTCAACCTGGTGGTAGCCCTCCACGACTCCGCTCAGCTCCGCATACCGGCGCCCCAGCTTCCGGGCCAGTGACTGGTCGGCATGCACGGCGGGGTCACTGAGCCGCATCTGCAACTCGGCGTGTTCATCCAGTAAGCCGTGGATGGATTCAAACATTTCAAAACCTCTCTCGACGTATGTCAAGTCTAATTACTTCTGCCGGCCGGCCGCGCCGCGCCCACCGGGGCAACGCGAAGGGGCGGGACCGGACATGTTTGTCCGGTCCCGCCCCATGTGCTGCGCTACTTGTCGTGCTCGGCCTTGGACCCCAGGGTGGTCTTTTGGATCTGCATGAGGAACTCGACGTTGGACTGCGTCTCACGGATCTTGGAGGTGAGCAGTTCCAGAGACTGCTGCATTTCCAGGCCGGAGAGGACGCGGCGCAGGCGCCACATGATCTTGACCTCTTCAGGCGAGAGCAGGTTCTCCTCGCGGCGGGTGCCCGAGGCGTTGACGTCCACGGCGGGGAAGATGCGCTTGTCAGCCAGCTGGCGGGACAGGCGGAGCTCCATGTTGCCGGTGCCCTTGAATTCCTCGAAGATGACCTCGTCAGCCTTGGAACCGGTTTCCACCAGGGCCGTGGCCAGGATGGTCAGCGAACCGCCGTTTTCAATGTTGCGGGCGGCACCGAAGAAACGCTTCGGCGGGTAGAGGGCTGCGGAGTCCACACCACCGGAGAGGATGCGCCCGGAAGACGGTGCGGAGTTGTTGTAGGCGCGGCCCAGGCGGGTCATGGAGTCCAGCAGGACCACCACGTCCATGCCCATTTCCACGAGGCGCTTGGCGCGTTCGATGGACAGTTCGGCAACCTGGGTGTGGTCGTCGGCGGGGCGGTCGAAGGTGGAGGCAATGACCTCGCCCTTGACGGTGCGCTGCATGTCGGTAACTTCTTCGGGACGCTCGTCCACCAGGACCATCATGAGGTGCACCTCAGGATTGTTGGTGGTGATGGCGTTCGCGATGGACTGCAGGATGAGCGTCTTTCCGGCCTTCGGCGGGGAGACGATCAGGCCGCGCTGGCCCTTCCCGATCGGGGCGACCAGGTCAATGACGCGGGGGCCGATCTTCTTCGGGTCCGTCTCCAGGCGCAGGCGCTCGGACGGGTACAGCGGCACCAGCTTGGAGAACTCCACCCGGTTCTTCAGGTCATCAGGGTTCTTGCCGTTGACACTGGTGACGCGCACCAGGGCGTTGAACTTCTGGCGGGCGCTTTGGGCCTGGCTGCGGTCCTCCCCTTCGCGGGGGGCGCGGATGGCACCGACGACGGCGTCGCCCTTGCGCAGGTTGTACTTCTTGACCTGCGAGAGGGACACGTAAACGTCGTTGGAGCCGGGCAGGTAGCCGGAAGTGCGGACAAAGGCGTAGTTGTCCAGCACGTCCAGGATGCCTGCCACGGGCAGCAGCACGTCGTCCTCGGTGACCTCGGAATCGTCAAAGTCCGGGCCCGCGCTGCGGCCCCGACGGCGTTCGTTGCGGTCACGGAAACGGTCGTTGCGGTCGTTGCGGTTGTTGTTGCCGCGGTCGTTGCGATCGTTGCGATCGTTGGAGTCGTTGGCGTTGCGGTCGCGGCGGTTCCGGCGGTTGCGGTTGTTGCGGCTGCCGTCTTCGTCGTCATTGCGTTCGCTGTTGTTGGCCGCGGCGGTGTTGCGGTCGTTGCTGCGCTCATTGGGGTTGCGCTGGTTGCCGCGTTCATTGCCATTGCGCTGGTTCCGGTTGTTGCGGCCGGCGCGGTCGTGGCGCTCGGACTGCTCACCGTTGCCGGCGTGATCCTCGGCAGCGTGTTCGCCCTGGCCGGATGTGCCGGCGTCGGCGTTGCCTCCCTGGCCGGCGGCCTTTTCGGCGGACGCTTCAGCGGGGGCCGCCGATTCGGCGGCGGCGTCACGGCCGCCACCCTGGGCGCGGCGGTTGCGGGTGCGCGGCTGGCGGCGGTTGTCGCCGTCGTTCTCGGAGGGCTCGACGGCGGTGGGAGCGGCTGCGGGAGCCGTTTCCACGGGGGCCGTCGCAACGGCCTCTGCCGGCGTGCCGGTGGTGATGATGCCGTCGCTGCTGGCGGCGCGCCGGGAACCGCGGCGGCCGCGGGCCGGGCGCTCCTCAGCCGGGGCAGCAGTGGTGTCGGCGGGTGCCTCGGCGGGAGCTGCGGTGGCTGCGCCACCCGTCGCACGCGTTGCGCGGCGGGCAGGCGCCTTGGCCTCGGTCGCTGCGGACTCGGTGGAGGCGGTGTCTACGGGTGCTTCCTTGGCGCTGCGTGCCGGGCGCTCGGCCACGGACGAGCCGCGCTGGTGCGCGGAAATGGCGGCCACAAGGTCGCCCTTTCGCATCCTGGACCCGCCGGTAATGCCCAGCTGGCCCGCCAGCGTCTGAAGCTGGGCCAGCTTCAATCCTGCCAGGCCGGCGGACTTCGCCGTTCCTGCGGATTTTGAAGTGTCATCCAACTCAGCTGCCTGGGTGCCGGCGGCTGAAGTTATGGTTTCTGTCACGAAGGATCCTTCCCCCTCGATGGCGGACCCTGAAAAGGCCGCGATGATTAGTGTCAGCCCCTCCGCCGCTGCCGCACTGGCAGGGACGCAGGATGTCAGCTGAGGTTCCAGTTCACGCCGGCAGCTTTTTTGCGGCGGAATTGGTGGTTCATCCCTGAATCGATGTGTAAACAAAATCAATTCTTGAATTGACGCGGCGGCTGCCGGATGTCGATTCGTCCAACCACCGTCCCAGACGGGGCGGTTCAGTGAAGGGATGGCATCAAGTCTGGGTGCTTACGAACCCGGATGCACTTCCACTTTAGCACCCTCGAGGTCAACAGACAGACGTAAAACGCGCCACGACACGCCCGCGCCGCCCGCTTTCTCCCCCGGCGTGCCTTTTCCGGCGCTGCGGGACTCGATGGACTGCACCACGGCGAGGGCTTCCGCCTCCCCGTTGGCCAGTGCCATGACAGTGGGCCCGGCGCCGGAAATGAACGCCGCATGCCCCGCTGCACGCAGTTCGGCCACGAGTGCCGCGCTTTCGGGCATGGCTTCGGTCCGGTAGTCCTGGTGTAGGTAGTCGCGGGTGCCTGCCGTGAGCAGTTCCGGGGCGTCCTTCAGCGCGTGGACAAGAAGCGCCGTGCGGCCGCTGTTTGCCGCGGCGTCGGCATGGGGCACCGTGGCCGGCAGCAGCCGCCGGGCCAGCTCCGTCTTGACCTCGTAGTCCGGAATGGCCACCACCGGCACCACCTCCGGCGACGGCGTGACCTTGGTTGAGAAGTACACCTCCCCTTCCCGCCAGGAAATGGCGACGGCGCCAAAAATGGCCGGTGCCACGTTGTCCGGGTGGCCCTCCATTTCCGAGGCAAGCTGGAGCACCCACTGGGTGTCCTGGCGGTCGGGTGCGTCCACCAGCGCGTTGGCTGCGGTGATGGCAGCGACGATGGCGGAGGCCGAGGATCCCAGGCCCCGGCCGTGGGGCAGCACATTGCGGGCCGTGATGCGCAGCCCCGGGCGGCGGTAGCCCAGGCGGGCAAAAGCCAGGTCCATGGCCTGGACAACCAGGTGCGAGGAATCGCGGGGCAGCTCCTCGACGCCCTCCCCGCGCAGGTCAAATTCCAGCACCCCGCCGGGCAGTGTGCCAACGCTGAGCGTGTCATACAGCGACACCGCCAGGCCCAGGGAGTCAAAGCCCGGGCCCAGGTTGGCACTGGTGCCGGGCACCTGCACCGTCGCCGTCAGGCCCGTGGCCGCGGACTTAAGTGCAGTGCCGCCAGGGGCCTCGGCGGGAAGGGGGATGGTCATGGGGAGGCCTGTCATGAAGATGCGGGACTAGTCTGCCAGGCCGAGTGCGTTGGCAACGGTGACCACGTCAAACGGCACGGACGTGGGCTCGACGGTGCTGCCGTCGGCGTTCTTCAGGGCCCAGTTCGGGTCCTTGAGGCCGTGGCCGGTCACCGTGATGACAATGGTCTTGCCTGTGGGGACCTCCCCTGCCGCGTGCTTCTTGATGATGCCGGCAACGCCGGCCGCGGAGGCCGGCTCCACGAAGACGCCTTCCTTGGCGGAGAGCCAGCGGTGGGCGGCCAGGATTTCCTCATCGGTCACGGAGTCAATGAGCCCGCCGGATTCGTCGCGGGCGGCAATGGCCAGGTCCCAGGAGGCGGGGTTGCCGATGCGGATGGCGGTGGCAATGGTGTCCGGTTCCAGGATGGGGTGCCCTGCCACGAAGGGAGCAGCACCGGCGGCCTGGAAGCCCCACATGACGGGGGTGTGGGTGGAGACCGGCGCCAAGGTGCCGGCCGTGGCGGATTCGTAGGGGGCCGCGTATTCCTTGTAGCCCTTCCAGTATGCGCTGATGTTGCCGGCATTGCCGACGGGCAGCACGTGGTAGTCCGGGGCGTCGCCCAGTGCGTCCACCACCTCAAAGGCGCCGGTTTTCTGGCCCTCGATGCGCGCGGGGTTGACGGAGTTGACCAGGAACACCGGGTAGGAGTCGGCCAGCTTGCGGGCCACTTCCAGGCAGTTGTCGAAGTTGCCGTCAACCTGCAGGAGGGTGGCGCCGTGGGCCACGGCCTGGCTCAGCTTGCCCATGGAGATTTTGCCTTCCGGCACCAATACCGCACACGTCAGGCCCGCCTGCTTGGCGTAGGCCGCTGCGGAGGCGGAGGTGTTGCCGGTGGATGCGCAGACCACGGCCTTGGCGCCGGCAGCGACGGCCGCCGTCATGGCCATGGTCATGCCACGGTCCTTGAAGCTGCCGGTGGGGTTCATGCCCTCCACCTTCAGGTACACCTTGGATCCGGTCAGCTCGGACAGGTGCTGGGCGAACACCAGCGGCGTGCCGCCCTCCCCCAGGGTGATGATCCTTGTTTCCGCCGTTACGGGCAAACGCTCTGCATATTCACGGACTACCCCGCGCCACTGATGAGCCATCAGACTCCCTCCACCCTCAACACACTTGTTATGGAATTAATGATGTCCAGGCCGCTGATGGCCTGCACTGTCGCTGCCAGGGCAGCCTCGCTGGCGCGGTGCGTGACGATGCGCAGCTCGGCCAAGCCGGGAGCGCCGTCGTCGTCGGCACCGCGTTCGCGGTGCACGGTTTGCCGCATGGTCTCGATTGAGACCCCGTTCTCGGCAAAAAGTGCAGAAATCTTGGCCAGCACGCCCGGCTGGTCCGCTGCGTCCAGGCCAATGTAGTACTGGGTGGTCACGGCGTCGATCCCCAGCACCGGCAGCACCCCGGCAGTGGTTTCGGTCCGTCCTGGACCGCCCAACACCATGCGCCGCGCAGCTGAAACCACGTCCCCCATGACGGCGGACGCAGTGGGGGTTCCGCCGGCGCCACGGCCATAGAACATGAGTTCGCCGGCGGATTCGGCCTCGACGAACACGGCGTTGAAGGCGCCGTGGACAGCGGCGAGGGGGTGGCTGCGCGGAATGAGGGTGGGGTGGACCCGGACGCTGACGCCATAGCCGGATTCACCGGCGTCGCCCTGGCGGGCCTCGCCTGCGGCACCCTTGTCCGCGGCGGGCAGCGGCAGCTTCTCGGCAATGGCCAGCAGCTTGATGACAAAGCCGGCGTCCTTCGCGGCCGCGATGTCAGATGCGGTCACGGAGGTGATCCCCTGGCAATGCACGTCCTCAAGGGCAAAACGCGTGTGGAAGGAAAGCGAGGCCAGGATGGCACCCTTCGCTGCGGCGTCATGGCCCTCGATGTCCGCCGTCGGGTCCGCCTCGGCATAGCCCAGTCGGGTGGCCTCGGCCAGGGCGTCCGCAAATTGGGCGCCCGTGGTGTCCATCTGGTCGAGGATGAAGTTGGTGGTGCCGTTGACAATGCCCATGACCCGGGTGACCTTGTCCCCGGCCAGCGAGTCACGGATGGGGCGCAGGATGGGGATGGCACCGGCCACGGCCGCCTCGTAGGAGAGCTGGACACCGGCGGCGTCGGCCTTCTCGTACAGGCTGGGGCCGTCCACGGCCAGCAGGGCCTTGTTGCCGGTGACCACCGTGGCGCCGTGCTCTATGGCCTCCAGGATCAGGGTCTTGGCCGGTTCCAGCCCGCCCATGAGTTCAATCACGACGTCGGCGCCGCGCACCAGGGCGGAGGCGTCAGTGGTGAATAGTTCGCGGGGCAGGTCCACCTCGCGGGGCGCGTCGATAGTTCGCACGGCGATGCCCACCAGCTCCAGCCGGGCACCCGTGCGGGCCGCCAGGACGTCGGCATCCTCCAGGAGGATGCGGGCCACCTGGGCGCCCACATTTCCGGCGCCCAGCAGGGCCACCTTGAGGGTCTTGGTGTCGGCGGGCGCGGCTGCGCCCGTGGTGTTGCGCTCGGTCAATGGTCTCTAGGCCCCTAAGTCGCGTGCCAGCAAATCGTCTTCTGTTTCGCCCCGCACAATGAGGCGTGCGGCGCCGTCCCGGACGGCCACAACGGGCGGACGGGGCGCATAGTTGTAGTTGCTGGCCAGTGCCCAGCAGTACGCGCCCGTTCCGGGAACTGCCAGCAGATCCCCGGCCGCCACGTCATTGGGCAGATATACATCTCTAACAACAATGTCACCACTCTCGCAATGTTTGCCCACCACTCGGGACAAAGCGGGGGCCTGTTGCGAGGAGCGGCTGGCCAAAACGGCCGAATAATCCGCGTCGTAGAGCACCGGGCGGGCGTTGTCGCTCATGCCGCCGTCCACCGACACATAGCGTCGTGGAGCCGTCACGCCGTCCGCGCCGTCCACTTCGACCTGCACCGTTTTCAGCGTGCCTGTCTCGTAGAGCGTGAAGGTGGAGGTGCCCACGATGGCGCGGCCGGGCTCAATGGAGATCCGCGGGGCGGACATGTCCAGCTCGGCACACGTTTCGCGGACGACGGCGGCCAGCGCCTGTGCGATCTCCGCAGCCGGGCGTGGTGTGTCCACCGCGGTGTACGCGATGCCGTAGCCGCCGCCCAGGTCCAACTCGGGCAGTGCCACGCCGTACGCCTGCCGGATCCGGTGCGTAAACGCGAGCAGCTTCCGGGCCGCAATCTCAAAGCCCTCGGCTTCGAAGATCTGTGAGCCGATGTGCGCGTGAAATCCCAGGAAGTTGATGCTTGCCGACTCGGCGGCCAGCTTGGCGGCAGCTTCCGCGGCGCTCATGCCGGGGGCTTCCCCATCAGGGCCCACGCCCTCCGGGGTACCCGGGCGAGCTTGCGAGTCCGGGGAGGGGGCGGGGATGAAGGACAAGCCAAACTTTTGGTCCTCATGCGCCGTGGCAATGGATTCGTGCGTGTGGGCGTGTACGCCGGGCGTCAGGCGGAGCATGACGTTGGCCGTGGCCCCCCTTGCGGCGGCCAGTCCGGCAACGCGGCGCAGTTCGTGCAGGCTGTCCACCACGATGCGGCCCAGCCCCAGGTCCAGGGCCCGGTTGATCTCCGCGTCGGACTTGTTGTTGCCGTGCAGGCTCAGCTTGTCCCCGGACAGCCCGGCGCGGGTGGCCACGGCCAGTTCCCCGCCGGAGCAGGTGTCCAGGCGCAGCCCTTCCGAATCCACCCAGCGGGCCACTTCGGTGCACAGGAAAGACTTCCCTGCATAGTAGACGTCCACGCCGCCGCAAATGTCCGTAAAGGCTGCATCAAAGGAGTCCTTGAAGGTGCGCGCCCGGGACCGGAAGTCGGCCTCGCTCATGACGTACAGGGGCGTGCCAAACTGTTCCTTGAGCTCGCCCACGGACACCCCGCTGATGGTGACGTCCCCGCCCGGGCCGCGTTCGACGTCGTGCGCCCACATGGAGGGCAGCAGCCCGTTGACGTCTCCGGGGGCCGGCAGCCAGTCGGGGGCAAGCTCTGCGCCGGCAATGTTGGTGCGGGCTGTGTTGGACATGTATTACATCCGTTCCGGGGCCGAGACGCCCAGCAGGGACAACCCGTTGGCCAGGACCTGGCCCACGGCGTCGTTGAGCCACAGGCGGGTGCGGTTGACGTCGGTGATGGCTTCCTCGCCCATGGGCGTGACACGGCAGGCGTCGTACCAGCGGTGGTAGGCGCCGGCAATGACCTCCAGGTGGCGGGCCACTCGGTGGGGTTCGCGGAAGGCGGCAGCCTGGGTGAGGACGCCCGGGTACTGGCCCAGCACGGCCAGCAGCTCGGACTCCGTGGCGTGGGTCAGGGCAGCGGCGTCAAAAACCGTGCGCTCCACACCGGCGGCGGCGGCGTTGCGGCCCACGGCGCGGGTGCGGGCGTGGGCGTACTGGACGTAGAACACCGGGTTCTCGTTCGACTTCTTGGTCAGTACGTCCAGATCAATGTCGATGTTGGAGTCGGAGGAGAAACGGGCCAGGGAGTAGCGTGCAGCATCCGTGCCCACGATTTCCACCAGGTCCTCCAGGGTGACCACGGTGCCGGCGCGCTTGGACATGCGCAGGGGGACGCCGTCCTTGACCAGGTTCACCATCTGGCCGATGAGCACCTCAACGCGGTCGGCGTCGTCGCCCATGGCTGCCGCGGCGGCCTTCAGGCGGGCCACGTAGCCGTGGTGGTCGGCGCCGAGCATGTAGATGCACAGGTCAAAGCCGCGGTCGCGCTTGTTCTTGAAATAGGCGATGTCCCCGGCGATGTAGGCGGCATGGCCGTCGCTCTTGATGACCACGCGGTCCTTGTCGTCGCCGTAGTCGGTGGAGTTCAGCCACCACGCGCCGTCCTTGAGGTACATGTTGCCGGAGCCTTTGAGCTGCTCAAGGAGCTTTTCCACTGCGCCGTCCTCAAACAGCGAGTTTTCGTGGAAGTAGACGTCAAAGTCAACGCCGAACTCGTGCAGGGATTTGCGGATGGAGGCGAACATGAGTTCCACGCCCCGGGCACGGAACTCTTCCTGGGGGTCTTCGCTTTCCAGAATGGCGGGGTTGCCCGCGGTGACTTCCTTCGCGATGTCCTCGATGTAGGCTCCGCCGTAGCCGTCCTCCGGGGCGGGCTCGCCCTTGGCACTGGCCAGCAGGGAGCGGGCAAACCTGTCGATTTGGTTGCCGTGGTCGTTGAAGTAGTACTCGCGGGTGACGTCGGCGCCCTGCGACTGAAAGATGCGGGCCAGGGAATCGCCCACGGCTGCCCAGCGGGTGCCGCCGAGGTGGATGGGGCCCGTGGGGTTGGCCGAGACAAATTCAAGGTTGATCCTGGTCCCGGCCATCTGGGTGTTGCTGCCGTAGCTTTCGCCGGCTTCGACGATGGCCTTGGCGAGCTCGCCAGCTGCGGCGGCGTCAACCGTGATGTTCAGGAAGCCGGGGCCGGCAATGTCCACCTTGGACACACCGGGGATCTGGGCCAGCCTGTTTTGGAGCAGCTCGGCCACCTTGCGCGGGGGAACCCCGGCCGGCTTGGCCAGTTGCAGGGCAATGCTGGTGGCCCAGTCGCCGTGTTCGCGGCTCTTGGGCCGCTCGACCCGCACTTCCGCGGGCACCGCTTCGGCGGGCACAGCGAGTTCACCGGAGGCGACGGCGTCTTTGAGGCAGGTGGTAATGGCGGCAGAAAGTTCTTCAGGGGTCACGGTTCCAAGTGTACGGTTCAGCCGGCGCGCCGCCCCAATCCGCGGCCGCAGTGCCCAGCATGTGGCTGTGGCCCGGGCTGCCCTGCCGGATGCACGACGCCGCTCACTCACCTGGCGAAGTCGTCCTCCAACATTTTGGGCCGGCAGATGATCCAGGCCCCCGCGCCAAGCAGGATGAGGGTGGCGAAGAGGAATAGGAATGGCGCGGTCCAGGAACCCGTCCACTGGCGCAGCAGCCCAAAGAACAGCGGTCCCACGCAGGCCAGCGTGTAGCCCATGCCCTGCCCGAATCCGGACAGGGCGCCCGCACCGAGCTGTGTCCGGGTGCGGTGGTTGATCAGCAGCAGGGCGAGGGGAAAGGTGCCCGGGCCCAGTCCGGCAAAGGACACCCACAGCCAGGTGCCGTGGGCCGGCGACAACAGCAGGCCCAGGTAGCCTGCCACGAACAAGCCCAGCATCACCAGCACCACGGGGAAGGGGTTGCGCATTTTGGCTGCCACGAGTGGAATGAGCAGGCTCAGGGGCAGGCCGAGAGCGGCAAACAAGGCCAGCATGGAACCCGCCTGCCCACGGTTCAATCCGGCCTGGATCAGGATCTCCGGCAGCCACGCAAAGAGCGCATAGGTGTTCAGCGAGGTGCAGCCGAACATGAGGGTGAGCCCCCAAGCGGTGGGCGACTTCCACAGGTTCATGGCCGGCACGGCCTGTTCTTCCGGCACCTTGCGTGAATGGACAATCAACTGCGCCGTCCCGGCCGCAGCGGCAGGCGCGGTGGGCACCTGGGCGGTGCCCGGCGTCGTCCGCGTGGAAAAAACGGCCAGGAACCATGGGACCAGGGCAATGAAGCTGACGCCGGCCCAGGAGGACAGCGAAAACTGCCAGTCGGTGGCGTCGGCCAGCGGTACCGAAAACTGGGCCGGAAGTGCCGTGCCCAGGGAAAGTGAGGTGACGTAGAGGGCCGTCATGAGGCCGACCTTGGTGGGGAAGTGTTTCTTCACCAGCGGCGGCAAAAGCACGTTGCCGGCCCCGAGCCCGCCGAAGGCCACTACGGAAAGGACCAGGAACAGCGGCGTGTTGGGCACAAATACGCGGGCGACTTGGCCCACGATCCCGGTCGCAATGGACAGGACGATGAGCCGTTCCAGCGACGCCCAGCGGATCACGTACGGCGTCAGGAAGCCAAACAGGCCAAAGGCCGCGGTGGGAAGCATCCCCAGGATGCCGATGGTGGCCGTGTTCATGGGGAGGTCGCGGTTGATGGTGGAAATCAGGGGCGGGACCACGGTGACTGCGCCGCGCAAGGTCAGTGCCGTGAGGATGATGCCGGCCCCGAAGAGCCAGGCCGACTGCGGAAGTTTCCTCACCATGTGTTCACCATTGTCACAACGTTACCCGGCGGATGGCGGAAGCCGGTTTTACATTGGGTGCCCGGCACCTGCTAAGCTCTTTCTCGTTCCCTTTGGCAGCCACGGTTGCCTGGCCCTCGTAGCTCAGGGGATAGAGCGGTTGCCTCCGGAGCAACAGGCCGTAGGTTCGAATCCTATCGAGGGCACCAGTGAAAACCCCGTCAATTCAATGAATTGGCGGGGTTTTTTCGTCTCTTGCCGCCAGCCTTCCGGGCGGAACTGTCCCGCCACATGCGGCGTGCCAAGAGTGCGGACTGTGTTATCCGGCTTGGGTCCGGGCCCTTGACATCGGCCCGCCCGCCCGTGAAACTCAGGACCACGGCTCCGATGAAAGGTCTCCATGGACAAGTCCGCGACCCCCCGCTTCCCGCCCGGTTTTGTGTGGGGCGTTTCCACGGCCGCCTACCAGGTTGAGGGGGCAGTGGGCGAAGGCGGCAGGGGCCAGTCCAGCTGGGATGCCTTTGCGGCCGAGCCCGGGCGAATCCGGGGCGGGGACACTGCCGAGGTGGCCTGCGACCACTACCACCGCTACCCGGAAGACATTGCCCTCATGGCGGACCTGGGCGTTGATGCCTACCGCTTCAGCTTTTCCTGGCCCCGCGTCCAGCCCGGCGGCTCGGGACCCGTGAATGCCGAGGGCCTTGCCTTTTACGACCGGCTGGTGGACGGACTGCTCGCAGCGGGCATCGCCCCCACGCCCACCTTGTTTCACTGGGACACGCCGCTGGAACTGGAACGGGCCGGCGGCTGGTTGAACAGGGACACTGCCGAACGCTTCGCCGAGTACGCGGGGTTGCTCGGTTCCCACTTCTCTGACCGCATTCCCCGCTGGATGACCCTCAATGAACCTGTTTCGCTGACGATGCTCGGTTACGGGGCAGGCATCCACGCGCCCGGACTGGAACTCGGCTTCGACGCCCTTCCGGCGGCGCACCACCTGCTGCTGGCCCACGGCCTCGGCGTCCAGTCACTGCGCGCCGCAGGGGCCGGCAGCATTGGCATCGCCAACAACCACGGTGCCACCTGGCCTGCCAGCCAGGCGGTTGAGGACCTGGAGGCCGCGGCCCTCTACGACAATCTCGCCAACTGGATATTCGCCGACCCCATCCTCACAGGCGCCTACCCCGACGTCCTGGCACCGTATCTTCCTGGCGTGGCCGACGCCGACCTCGCCACCATCGCAACGCCCATTGATTGGTATGGCATCAACTCCTACAACCCCACCGTGGTGGGCGCACCGGCTGCCGGCACGGGCGGGCTGATTGACGGGCACGCCGTGGACGCATCGCTGCCGTTCTCGCTGCGGGACTCGGAAGGCTACCCCCGCACGGACTTCGGCTGGCCCATTGTCCCGGAGGCATTTACGGAAATGTTGCTGGGGTTCAAGGCCCGGTACGGCAGCAAGCTGCCTCCCATCTACATCACCGAAAACGGCGCCGCCTTCAATGACGGGCCCGGCGCGGATGGCCGGGTGCACGACCAGCGGCGCATCGACTACACCGCCGCCCACCTCCGGGCACTGCGCGCCGCCATGGACGGCGGGGTGGACATTCGCGGCTACTTCCACTGGTCGCTCCTGGACAACTTTGAATGGGCCGCCGGCTATTCACAGCGCTTTGGGCTAGTTCATGTGGACTATGGCACGCAACGGCGCACGCCCAAGGACTCCTTCCATTGGTACAGAGGGGTGATTGGCGAATCCAAGTCCGGCTGAGGACTGCGTGCCGGGTTGCGTCACGTTTGTGCCGGGTGGAAGCTGGAAAAGACGGCACAGTGAGCCGCTGTACGAATGACACAAAATCTAAGCAGAAAGCAAGGGACATGTCCACGCAGCGCATGAACATCCAGGAAATCGACCCCAAGGCCTACCAGCCCATGTATGCGATGGAAAAGTACATTCATGGCGGCACCCTTGGCGAGGACCTGCTGGCACTCGTCAAGATCCGGGCATCGCAACTCAATGGCTGCGCCTACTGCCTGGACATGCACGGGCGCGAAGCTCGCAACGCCGGCGTGGACAACCGGCGCCTGGACGTGCTGGCCGGCTGGCACGAAGCCCCGGAACTCTACTCGGAGCGCGAACGCGCGGCATTGGCGCTGACGGAAGCCGTGACCCTGATCAGCAATGGCGGTGTTACGGACTCCACCTGGAGCCAGGTCAAGTCTGCCTTTGACGACGCCGAAGTCCCGGTCCTTCTCATGGCCATCTCGGCCATCAATGTTTGGAACCGGCTGGCGGTCTCCACCCACCAGAAGCTGCCCCTGCCCGCTGAACTCGCCGGTCCATGAGCCCGGCCCTGCGCGACCAGGCCCGGTACAACCTGGCCCGGCCGCCCTGGCCGGTGGCGACAGTTTCCTGGCTTCTCGGTTCCCCGGATCCAGCCACTCCCCTTCGAGTTCTTGACCTTGGGTCGGGGACCGGAAGCGGCGCAAGGACCGCAGCCTGCCTGGGACACACGGTTCTCGCCGTCGACCCCTCCGCCGACATGCTGGCGGCCCTGGACCAGTCCAACCGGAAGTTGCCGGCGCACGTTGGCGCCCGAATCACGACAGCCAGGGGAACTGCAGAAAACCTTCCCGCCGCGGACGGAAGCATTGACGCAATCCTTTGCCTGCAATCGTGGCAGTGGGTGTCCGTTACGGAGGCCGCGGGTGAATGCCTCCGGGTACTGGCGCCGGGAGGCAGCCTGGCGATGGCATGGCACACCTGGGACCGCTCGGTTCCGTGGGTGTGTGAGCTTGCTGACATTGTCGGGCACACGGCCGCGCCGCCGCCCCACGGCACCACGCTTCCCCATGGCGTGTCCGGCCTGGGCAAATTTGAGCAGCGCAATTTCCACGTGGCATTCCAGCTCACCCTCGACCAGTTCGTGGAGCTGGCCGACTCCTGGAGCTACGTCCACCAGCGGCCCGACCGGGCCGCGGTGCTGGAACGGGTCCGGGCTTTGGGCCGAAACCAGGTGGGCCCAACCGGCACACTGGAGTTTCCGCACGTCACTGAGTGTTACCGGGCCGTCACACACTCCCGACAGGAATGGAGCAACCCGTGAACCGGCAATTTGACGAGTCCTATTGGGACAAGCGCTACGGCAGCCACGGAAACATCTGGAGCGGGGAGCCGAATCCCCAGTTGGTGGCAGAGGCTTCGCCGCTGCCACCGGGTTCGGCCTTGGACGTGGGATGCGGCGAAGGGGCCGACGCCGTCTGGCTGGCCGGGCGGGGCTGGCGCGTGACGGGCGTGGACATATCCAGTGTGGCCCTTGAGCGGGCTGCAGCACACGCCGCGGGCATGGCGCTGGCCGGTTCCGTCACCTGGGAGCACCACGACCTGTTGCTGTGGACTCCCCCGGCCGCGTCCTTCGGGCTGGTGTCGGCGCAGTTCATGCACCTGCCCCAGGCCGAGCGCGAAGAAATTTTTACCCGCCTCGCCGCCGCCGTTGCACCCGGGGGCACCTTGCTGCTGGTGGGTCATTCGCCGTCGGACGAAGATTCCGGGGCACGCCGGCCGCATGGGGCCGACTTGTTCTTCACCGCTGCGGAAGTGGCGGCGGCACTGGACCCCAACCTATGGGAGGTGCCCGTGGCCGAAACCCGGGCCAGAAGCGACTCCGGCCACGGCGGCTGGCACGGCGGCGAAAATGTCACGGTCCATGATGAAGTGCTGCTCGCCGTGCGCAGTGGCTGACAGCTGCAGGGTTCAGCGACGACTGGCACCGGTCAATAATATATGAAGGAAACTGCACAGTTTCCCTTAATATAATTTATGCTTGAGGCATGAGCGAACATCTTGGTGACACCGCGGCCGCCCAAACGTCGGCGGTGGCCACCGAGCTGCGCGTGGTGGTGGGGAAACTGCGGCGGCGCATGAATTCGGGCCGAGTCTTCGGCGATTTCACGCCATCACAAATCGCGGCGCTGGCCCGGCTGGAGTCCGGAGGTCCCGCCACGGTGTCCACACTGGCCCGGGCCGAGGGCGTCCGCCCGCAGTCGATGGGCGCCAAGGTCGCAGCTCTCGAAGCCGCCGGGCTGGTCAGCGGCGCACCGGACCCGAACGACGGGCGGGCCACCATCTGGTCCCTGACCGAATCTGCCCGGGAGACGGTCAGGGAAGCCCGCGCGGCAAAGGACGACTGGCTGTTCCGGGCCATTCGGGCCACGCTCTCCGCCGACGAACAGGACCAACTGGCGGCCGGAGTCGCCCTGCTCACGCGGCTCGCCGACTCATAGTCCCGACAATTCCAAGCCCCCAGGAGAATCCCGTGACACTGACAACCCTTGACCCGCAGACGGCCCTCGTCGTCGTCGACCTGCAAAACGGTGTCGCCGCCCTGCCCGCGGCACATCCAATGGACACCGTTGTGAAGAACGCGGCGGCGCTCGCCGACGCGTTCCGCAGCCACCATCTGCCCGTAGTCCTGGTCACTGTTTCAGGTGGCGCACCGGGCAGGACGGAACAGGCGCCGCGAAGCATTGGCTCGCTGCCGCCTGGTTGGGCGGATCTCATCCCCGAACTCAAGCAGCAGCCAGGCGACCACACCGTCGTAAAAAAGACGTGGGGAGCGTTCACGAACACCGACCTGGCGGACCACCTGGAGCGGTTGGGCGTCACGCAGGTGGTGGTTTTGGGCGTGGCAACCAGCGTGGGCGTCGAATCAACGGCCCGGCAGGCACACGAGCACGGCCTCAACGTCGCCCTCGCCGTCGACGCCATGACGGACATGAATGCCGACGCCCACGAAAACAGCGTGGCCCGAATTTTCCCGCGGCTGGGCGAAACTGGAACCGCCGGCGACATCATCAAGCTCCTGGCCGCCACACGGGCATGACAAGCAGTGCCGCAGTGCCATCCGCGGCGCACCGCGAACCTTCCGAATGGCGGTTCCTGACTCCGTTGCTGCTGGGGTCGACACTCAACCCCATCAACAGCAGCATGATCGCCACGGGACTTGTTGGCATCGGCGTGGACTTTCACACCGGACCGGGCACCACAGCCAGCCTGATCTCCGTGTTGTACCTGTGCAGCGCGGTCATGCAACCCACCATGGGCAAGCTGTCCACACTTTTTGGGCCGCGGCGCGTGTTCCTGGCAGGAATCGTGATTCTGCTGGCTGCGGGGGTGGTCGGTGCTGCGGCGCCCGCATTTGGCTTCCTGCTCCTCTCGCGTGCGATGATCGGCATTGGCACGTCGGCGGCCTATCCGACTGCGATGGCACTGGTCCGCAAGCGGGCAGACTCAAGGGGCGCCGGGGTGCCGGGACGCGTGCTGGGCAACTTTTCCATTGCATCCCAGATCACCATGGTCTTTGGCCTGCCCCTCGGCGGCATCCTCGTCGGCACTTTCGGCTGGCGCGCCTTGTTCCTGGTCAACGTCCCGCTGGCACTGGTCACATTTGTGCTGACTCTTGTGGGTGTGGCCAAGGATGATCCTGGCCCGCGCCGTGACCTGAAAGGACTGGTTTCCGCCGTCGACCTTCCAGGCATCGCCCTGTTCGCCGGAGCCACCACGTCCCTGCTGGTATTTCTCGCAGACCTCGGGAAGCCGCAATGGTGGCTGGCCGCAGTAGCCGCCGTTCTGGGCGCTGCACTGGTACTTTGGGAACGGACGGCCGGCCAGCCCCTGATTGATGTCCGAATGCTTGCGGCCAACCGCCCACTGCAACGCACATACCTGCGCCAGCTGCTGGTGGGCCTGGGCATTTACACTGCCCTTTACGGAACCAGCCAATGGATGGAACAGGGCGCCGGGCTTGTCCCGTCCACCGTGGGACTCATCCTGCTCCCGCTGTCGGGACTGAGTATTGTCATAGCCAGGGTGGTTTCCATCAAGGGCTGGGTGCGCACTCCCCTCGTCCTCGCCGGCATCGCTTTGGTGCTGACTGCTGCCGTGATGCTGTTGATCACCCATCATTCCAGCGTTCCCATACTCATCGGCATGTCGCTGCTTTTCGGCTTCAGCAATGGTTTTAGCGGATTTGCCAACCAGGCCGCACTTTACGTGCAAGCGCCGGCCGGCGACATTGCGGTAGCCTCCGGACTGTACCGGACCTTCGCCTACATCGGGGCTATATTTTCGGCGAGCCTGATCGGCATCACCTTTGGCCCTGCCGCCACAGACGCCGGCTTCCACACCCTGGGCTGGGTGATTGGCGGCATCGGTGCCGCGGTACTTTTGCTGGCTGCTGCGGACCGGGCCATTCCCAAAATGGCCAATGCCGAAACCCCCTCTTCTCCGGGCCCATCCGGTGCAACAAACCCGCCGCCGGGCCGCACTTCGCGTGCAGCCCACGGGCCTTCGGCAGATCCCATTCCGTAGCGAGCTTGGGCCATTGGGACAAGTGGTGGCGCCAGCTGCACGCCGGCGCCTGTGACCGGAGACGCTGTTCAGGGCGGGTCCGGCGGTTCGCCGGATGGGGGTGGGCTACCGAGGAGCCCCGGCCCACCGGGCAGCATCGGGGCGATTGCCGTATATCTACGCCCGGCTGGGGTGGTAAAGGTGGTGCGCGGGACGACGGGCCCGCCTTTGACGACTTCGGCGCTCCAGCCCGGCGCTTCCTTGGACTTGTTGCACGACGCGCAGAGTCCCTGTCCGTTGGCTATGGTGGTGGTGCCGCCGGAGGCCCAGGATTTGATGTGGTCATATTCTCGGATCGGCGCGTCGCAGTACGGCGTGGCGCAACGCTGATATTGCAGGCGCAGGAATTCCTTCATGCCCTCCGGGAAGAACCGCGCACGCGAACCCATCGCAAGCAATGCCCCCGTTTCGGGGTGTGTGTAGAGGCGCCGAACCCAAACCTGCGCGGCGGCCGGCTGGCCGGGACCGGAACTGTGACTGGAGTTGGAACCGGCCCCGGGGCTGGTACCAGACCCGGGGCTGGGACCGGAACCCAGGACCATGGAGCGCGCTTCCGGCGCAGGAATGGGGTCATGGCCGGTGAGGACCGCGGGGTCATTCGCACCATCGAAAAGGGACCTGTCCGTCATGACAAGCTCCAGCATGATGCCTGGTTCGGTAATTGTGGTGCACCGTCCTCCCGTGGAATCCAACAACGCACCCCCAACCATCGCGCCGCCGTCATTGGCAGAATCGCCGACGGCACCAACGGGCCCGGTTCCATGGGCCCGGCCAGCGGCCGACCCTGGGGCGACCACGCGTGCCGCACCGGAGACTTCCGTGGCCGGACCCCTGTGGTCTCCCGCAGCTCCTGCGCCTTCGTCACACGGCTGGTGTTGGAGCAGGCGGTGGGTGAGTGCATCCGCCATGAGCTGGCCGACGCCCCGTTGATCCCCAGCCGCACGGGCGGAGTCAGCGACCTGGGTGAGGGTCTTGAGGACTGCAACACCGTGCCTGAGGGGAATAAGGGCGCTGAGGAGGGTCATTCCGTCAGCGGCCGGCCGCAGGGTGACGTGCCGGTCGGTGACGGCCTTCCCCCTGCGCTTGGTAAATACCTCTGGTTCGAGCAGATAGGCGGCGTTGCGGGCCGCGGCCGCAAGTTCCTTGGTACCCATGGCAGCGAACTTCTCAAGGTCCGAGGCCAAGGCACGGTCAACGTCGGCCCGGTGTTCCGAGCTCAGGAACACTGTCTCGGTTGCCATGATCTGGGTCCGGTATTCCCCCACTGCACCAGAGGCAAGGGCGTTGAGGGTGTGCGGCATTTCCCGCACGAGTACAGCGGCGAGTTCAGCAAGTTGGCGGCCGCGGTGGGCCGATTCGCCCCGGGCCAGGCCGATCTGCAGGCCCACTCCCTTGCCAAGTTTGTCCTTGACCATCCCAGCTTTTGCCTGAGCCAGGCGCTGCTGCGCGGCAAACACGGCCTGGGCCTTGGCCTGCACTCCCGTCAGCGCATTCTTGGCCGTTTCCAACTGCTCGATCAGATCGACCAGCCCTGCGGCATCGACGCCGTCGACAAGGTCGGAACAGCATTCATCACTGTCACGAAAGGGGTCTTCCAGGGCCAGGGCGACTCCTGCGGCCTTGGCGGCAAACGCAGTGGCCTTGGTTGCTGCCGCCGTCGCAGCGGAGGCGCGCCGCGCCAATCCATCCAGGGCTGCCGCGGAGCGGCCTTCACGCACCGCGGTTCCGACGCGGGCCGCTGCCTCGCTGGCACGGGCTTCCGATCTGTCGGCAAGTTCACGAGCCAAGGCAGCATCCAGCTGTGCCAGGAGTGCCGGATCGAGGAAGTCGGCACACTTTCCGACCAGCCCTTTCGCAATTGACGTCAATTCGGACGCTTGGACCATCAGCCGGGCCCGGTTGCCCAAGCCCTCACCGCGGTACGCCTGGCTGCTGGCGGCAGGAACGGGAAATGGGGCCGCAGGCCCGCCGGCCACAGGTCTGCCGGGCACAGGCCTGCCGGGCGCGGGCGCGGCGCCGACAGGCGTTGGGCCGCTCCCCTGCCACTCCGGTGCCGCCATTCAAATTCACCCGCCTTTTCCCGGTCAGTCCACCCTCAGCGGAATCGCGGGGCCTTCATGTGGCCCCAATGTCCCGCGTGCTGCCTTCCCTTGCTGCTTCAAGCGTAGGAAATATCTGAACCCAGCGGATCTCCAAGGGGGCCATTCCGGCAAATCTGTGGATCTCAAGCAAGCCAGCCCCCGCTGTGGAGGGAGGAAAGCGGCACTGGTGGCCGTAGCGCACCAAAATCAGCCCACTGTGGACCGCGCCTGCCGGCGGCGCAAAACTTAAAAGATCAACTTGAACCCGGCGTGGGAATGCGAAAAGCCCAGCCGTTCGTAGAAGCGGTGGGCGTCGTGCCTGGCCAGGTCCGAGGTCAGCTGGACAAGCGCCGCGCCCCGCCGTCGAGCCTCATCAACGGCCCACAGAATCATGGCCGAGCCAAGCCCGTTGCCCCGCAATCCCCCATCCACCCGGACGGCCTCAATCTGCAGCCGCAGTGCACCCCCACGGGCAAGGCCGGGCAGGAAGGTGAGCTGCATGGTTGCCACGACGGCACCATCGGCGTCGTCCACCACGCACAGCAGGTGGGCCGGGTCGGCATTGATTGCCCGGAACGCGGCCACGTAGGGCGCCCGCCGGTCCGGGGCTGCCGAATCGACTGCAGACCGCAGCTGGTCCCGGGCCATCAGCCCAACGATGGCGCCGACGTCGGACTCCGCCGCCCGCCGCAGCCGGAATGTGCGGCCTGCGAGCGCGAACTCTGCCAATATCTTGATCTCCTGGTTCATGGCCCCATCCTTTCAGGTCCACGCAGCGGCGGCCGGAGCACGGTGTATCAAACAATTGACACACGCAGCATTCCTGTGTATCAATTGTCTAATACACGAAGGAAGTTTCCATGAGCCACCTGCTTGTCCTGTTCCTCTCATCCGCCCTGGCAGTTTTGGTCATCTCCTCCGCAGCGCGTTGGATATCCAGCAAAAGGCCGGCACGGTCCATCCCGGCCGGCTCCGGCCCTGCGTCGAAGTCAAGCGAGAACCGGGCCATGCTCTTTGCCCAGCTTCGGGCCCTCGCATCCATCGCATTTGCCGTGGTCCTGTTCCTCGCCTTGCTCCGCGCATCCATTGCCTTCACCGGCCAGGTGGGTCTCCCCCTGGCTCTGACGGCGGGGTTGTCGGCGAGCGGAGGCCTGCTGCTGTACTCCTCGCTTCCGGCGCCAATGCCCCCACGGACCGGAGCGGCTAACGCCAGTCTGGTGCCCCGGAAGCCGTGGTCCTTTGGCCCGCGCCGGTCATTCCTGGTCCCCGCGGCCATCGCCGTTTGCTACGTTGGCCTGCTCGTTGCCACCGGGCTGACTTCATCCCCGGACGAACTGGGCCGGTACCGCCTTATTCGCCTGGCCGACGGCGCCCACAGCACGTCGGCCGGTCCCTACCCGGGCTGGTTCTACAGTGTGCCGCTCATGCTGGTCACAGTGGCCCTGGCCGGTTCGGCATGTCTGGCCCTGCGCAGAATCTCCTCCACACCGTCGCTGCCGGATCCCCGCATGGCTGCATTGGACATGCGGTGGCGGGAAATCTCCACCCGGGTGGTGGTCCGGCTGGGGACGGGGGCCCTGCTTGGCTACGCCGGCGGCACGGCGCTGCTGGCCGGACAGGCAGTGGCCGGCGCCGCGGCAAACTTCAACCAGTCCGGCCACGGCCCGCTCCAGCCCCTCTTCGCGGTGGGCTTTGCGGTTGCCGTTGCCGGGCCTGTGCTGGTCGTGGCGGGGGCCTTCCTGATATTCCTCGCCGCAAAGGCTGCCTTCACCATCCGCTCCTCCGCACGCCACGCACTGGCAAAACCGGCTGACCAGGCGCCAACAAGCCAGGGAGCAGGGGCGTGATCACCCTTGACGAGGCCAGCCCCATTCCCCCGTTTGAGCAAATCAGGGAGCAAATCGGCGACCTCATCCGCGCCGGTGAGCTGGGTCCCGGCCAGCGCTTGCCGTCCATCCGCCAACTGGCGGGCGACCTCCGCGTTGCGGCCGGCACCGTGGCGCGCGCATACTCCGAACTGGAGACGGCCGGGCTGATCCAGACCAGCCGGGCCACGGGGGCCAGGGTTCGCGACGGGCAGGGGCTGGCCGGGGACATGCGGCGGGCCGCCATGCAGTTCGTGGCAACCGCCCAGGGAAATTCACTCTCCCTTGAGGACGCCCTGGGCGCCATCCGTTCGCAATGGCGCCAGGAGTAACGCCACACGGCCTCAACCCGCCCGGCAGGCCAACTCCGATAACGGCATAAACTGGGTGGCACCATGACTTTCACTATCACCTACCCCGCCGCGCTTCCGGTCTCGGAACGCCGCGACGACCTCATGGCCGCCATTGCCGCCAACCAGGTCACCATCATCGCCGGCGAAACCGGTTCGGGAAAGACCACCCAGATCCCCAAAATGTGCGTGGAGCTTGGCCTGGCCGAGAAGGGCCTGATCGGCCACACGCAGCCGCGCCGCCTTGCCGCGCGCACCGTGGCGGAGCGCATCGCCAGCGAACTCGACGTCAAGATCGGCGAGGAGGTGGGCTTCCAGGTCCGCTTCACCGGCCACGTGGGCCCGCAGACCAAGATCAAGCTCATGACCGACGGCATCCTGCTCGCCGAAATCCAGCGTGACAAGCTGCTGCGGAAATACTCCGTCATCATCATCGACGAGGCCCACGAACGTTCCCTGAACATCGACTTCATCCTCGGCTACCTGCGCCAAATCCTGCCCAAGCGCCCGGATCTAAAGGTCATCATCACCTCGGCCACGATCGACCCGGAGCGCTTCGCCGCCCACTTCGCCTCCCCCGAGGGCCCCGCCCCCATCATGGAGGTCTCAGGGCGCACCTTCCCCGTCGAGATCCGATACCGCCCGCTGTCCGGGCCCGCCAACGGCTCCGAAGAGGACATGGACGACGACGGCGAAGCCGGCTTGGGTGCCGTCCGGAACCGACACGGCGGGAACCGGGAAGACGGCGGCAACAGTGAGGAGGACCGCGACCCGCTCGATGCCGTGTGCGACGCCGTGGATGAATTGTCCAAGGAGGCCCCCGGGGACATCCTGATCTTCTTCTCCGGCGAGCGCGAGATCCGGGACGCCGCGGACGCACTGCACGGCCGTGTTAAAACAAACCCACGCCTGCGCAATGCCGAAATCCTGCCGCTTTTCGCCCGGTTGTCGCTGGCCGAGCAGCACGCCGTGTTCACCCCCGGCTCGCGGCGGCGGATTGTGCTGGCCACCAACGTGGCGGAAACGTCCCTGACTGTCCCCGGCATCAAGTACGTCATCGATCCGGGCACGGCCCGCATTTCCCGCTATTCACACCGGACCAAGGTGCAGCGCCTGCCCATTGAGCGGGTCTCGCAGGCCTCGGCGAACCAGCGCTCGGGGCGTTGCGGCCGCGTTTCGGACGGGATTTGCATCCGCCTGTATTCGGAAGAAGACTTCAACGCCCGCAGCGAGTTCACCGACCCGGAAATCCTGCGCACCAACCTGGCCGCCGTCATCCTGCAAATGACGGCGATGGGCGTGGCCCGGGGCCCCAAGGACGTGGAGCAGTTCCCTTTCGTCCAGCCGCCGGACTCCCGGGCCATCACCGACGGGATCACGCTGCTGCGCGAACTCGGCGCCGTGAACGCCCAAGGCGCGATCACCGCCGTCGGACGCCAACTCTCGCAGCTCCCGGTGGACCCGCGGCTGGGACGGATGATCGTGGAAGCCGCGAAGCGCGGCGTGGCCGCGGAGGTCATGGTCCTCGCCGCTGCCCTGACCATCCAGGACCCCCGCGAGCGCCCCACGGACAAGCAGCAGCTGGCGCAGGAAAAGCACAGGCGCTTCCAGGACGAAAACTCTGATTTCACCGGCTTCCTTAACTTGTGGCGCTACATAAGGGAGAAGCAGAACGAGCTGTCCTCGAGTGCGTTCCGGCGCCTGTGCAAGGCCGAGTTCATCAACTACCTGCGCGTGCGTGAATGGCAGGATTTGTTCACCCAACTCAAGCAAATGGGCAAGTCGCTGGACATCAAGGTGTCCGGCAATGACATTGACCCGGTGGCCAACCACGACGCCATCCACATGTCGCTGCTGACCGGGCTGCTGAGCCACATCGGCCTGTACGACCAGCGCAAGCGCGAATACGCCGGCGCGCGCGGCACCAAGTTCATGGTGTTCCCGGGCTCGGCGCTGTTCAAGAAGTCGCCGGACTGGGTCATGGCGGCCGAGCTCGTGGAAACCTCCCGCCTGTGGGCGCGCGTGGCCGCCAAGTTCGACCCGCTCTGGGCCGAACAGGTGGCCCCTGAGCTGGTCAAGCGCACGTACAGTGAGCCCCACTGGTCCAAGAAAATGGGCTCGGTCATGGCACACGAAAAGGTCACCCTGTACGGGGTGCCGATCGTGCCGGACCGGCGCATCCACTATGGCCGCATTGACCCGGAACTCAGCCGGGAGCTGTTCATCCGCCATGCCCTGGTCGAGGGCGACTGGCACACCAACCACAAGTTCTTCCACCGCAACCAGGCCCTGCTGGCCGAGGTGGAGGAGCTGGAAACCCGCATGCGCCGCCGCGACCTGCGCGTGGACGACGAGGCGCTGTTTGAGTTCTACGACGGGCGCGTGGGCGGCGAGGTTGTCTCGGAACGGCACTTCGACAAGTGGTGGAAGGATGCGCGGCACCAAAACCCTGCCCTCCTGGACTTTGACGCGCACGTGGTCATGGTCGAGGAGCCTTCGCTGGATGAGGCCGCCTTCCCGAAGACCTGGACCGAGGGCGAGTTTGAGCTGCCCCTGTCCTACGAATTCCATCCCACCGCGCCGGGTGCCGCCCCGAACCCATCCGACGGCGTGACCGTCCAGGTGCCGCTGCTGTTCCTGAACCAGTTGCATGAGGCGCCGTTCCGGTGGCAGATTCCGGGACTGCGGGCGGAGCTGGTCACCGCGCTGATCAAGTCGCTGCCCAAGGCCGTGCGCAAAAACTTCATCCCCGCCCCGGACGTGGGGCGGCAGGCTGCCGCGGCCCTGGCCGCGGACTTTGACCCGGCCGCGGACCTGCTGGAGCCGTCCTTGGAGCTGGCGCTGCGCCGGATCAAGGGGCACATCATCCCGCCCGGATCGTGGAACTGGGACGCCGTGCCGTCGCACTTGAGAATGACGTTCTCCGTGGTGGACAAGAATGCCCGGATATTGGAGGAGGGCCAGAATCTCTCCGACCTCCAGGCCAAGCTGGCCGGGGCCACCCGCCGCGCCATTGCCGAATCACTCGGCGCCACACCCAAAACCACCCAGGCCGGGCGGGCGCCGCTGGCTGCACCCGCAGCCGGATCGAATGGCAAGGGCAGGCCAGCGCCCGCCAACGGAACCCCGGCGGCAGGCAGGGCAACAGCGGGAGGCGCGTCCCCGGCGTCGAACATCCCGGGCAACTCCGCCGACGCCGCAGGCATCCAGGAACGCTCAGGCATCACCGGCTGGGATTTGGGCTCGCTGCCGCGCGAGGTCAAACGGCTCGTGGGCGGGCACACCGTCACGGGCTACCCGGCGCTCGTGGACGAGGGCGCCACGGCCGGGATCCGCGTGTTCCAGCGCCAAGACGTGGCGGATTTGGCCATGCGCGCAGGCGTCATCCGGCTGCTGGCGCTGCGGGTGCCGTCGCCGGACCGGTACGTGCTGGACCACCTGAGCAACACCGAGAAGCTCACGTTCAGCCAAAACCCGCACGGCTCCGTCACCGAGCTGATTGCCGACTGCACCCTCGCCACGATTGACAAGCTCACGCCGGCCGCGCTGCCCTGGAACCAAAAGGACTTTGACGCGCTGTACGAAACCGTGCGCGCCGAGCTCATCGACACGGTGTTCTCGGTGACGGCCGTGGTGGAAAAGGTGCTGGCGTCGAAGCTGCGCATCGACAAGGCGCTTCGTTCCACCAGCAGCCTGCCGCTGATCAGCGCCCTGAACGACATCAAGCAGCAGCTGGACCTGCTGGTGTATCCCGGCTTTGTGGCGAAAACGGGATTTGCCCAGCTCAGCCAGCTGCCGCGGTACCTGGCTGCCATTGAACGCCGGCTGGAGAAGCTGCCCTCCAACGTGGCGCGGGACGGGCAGTCGATGGCCGCCGTGCAGCGGCTGGAGGACGAGTACGACGACGCCATGGCGGCGCTGCTGCCGGGCCAGCGGTCCACGGCGGGGCTGGAGCATGTGCGCTGGATGATTGAGGAACTGCGGGTCAGCCTGTTCGCGGTGGAGCTGGGGACGGCCTATTCGGTGTCGGAAAAGCGCATCCG
>NZ_JAJLOZ010000003.1:0-125226 GCF_025548615.1 Arthrobacter sp. A2-55
CCTCGAATCCCGGCAACCGCGACCCCTTCTGAGTACCGGTTACCCATGCATCATTGATCCTCATTTTCCCCAAATGAGAGACAAAACGGATTAAAATATTCCCCAAGCGCACTGTTGCGCGGCACCGCCCTGGCACCGTCAGGGCATCGGACAACGACAGGAGCCACTCAGTGCAGCACGCTGGTCAGTCGAATGCACGGCTGAAATGCTCCTTCTGCGGCAAAAACCACAGCGAAGTCGCCAAGCTCATTGCCGGTCCCGGCGTCCACATTTGTGATGAATGCATCCTGTTGTGCAACGACATCCTCGATGAGGAGGCGGTCGGGTTTGACATCGAAGAGCCGCTGGACCTGCCGTACCCGAGGGCCATCTTCGACCACCTCGAGGACTACGTCGTCGGGCAGACGGCGGCCAAAAAAGCCCTGTCAGTGGCCGTCTACAACCACTACAAGCGGATCAACGCGCGCACCGCCCACACCCCCCTGCCCGACGAGCTTGACGATGTTGAGCTGGCCAAGTCCAACGTCATGCTGGTCGGCCCGACCGGCTGCGGCAAGACCTATCTCGCCCAAACCCTGGCCCGTCGGCTCAATGTCCCGTTCGCGGTCGCCGACGCCACCTCCCTGACGGAGGCCGGGTACGTGGGCGAGGATGTGGAGAACATCCTGCTCAAGCTCATCCAGGCCGCGAACCACGACATCCGGCGCGCGGAACACGGCATCATCTACATCGACGAGATCGACAAGATAGCCCGCAAGTCGGAGAACCCGTCCCTGACCCGCGACGTTTCCGGGGAAGGCGTGCAGCAGGCGCTGCTGAAGATCATCGAGGGCTGCGTGGCCTCGGTCCCGCCTCAGGGCGGCCGCAAGCACCCGGGCCAGGAAATGATCTCCATCGACACCACCAATATCCTGTTCATCGTCGCCGGCGCCTTCGCAGGAATCGAGGACATCAAGGGCTCCCGATCCGGGCGCAAGGGAGTCGGCTTCGGCGCGAGCCTGGAAAGCCTGAGAGGCGGTGGCGAGGCCACCGGGGACGTTCTGCCCCAGGACCTGGTCAAGTTCGGTCTGATTCCCGAGTTCATTGGCCGGATACCCATCATCACCTCCGTCGTCCCGCTCGATTGCGCCGCCCTGGTGGACATCCTGACCGTGCCCAAAAACTCCCTGCTGCGCCAATATCGCAAATTACTGGCCCTGGACGGGGTGACGCTGACATTTGAGCCGGACGCGTTGACGGCGGTGGCCGAATTGGCAGACTCCCGCGGGACCGGTGCCCGCGGGCTTCGGGCCATCATGGAGGAAGTCCTGGGCCCGGTCATGTTCGACCTGCCCGGACGGCCCGATGCCACCGAGGTTATTGTCACCAGGGACGTTGTGATGGGCCGCGCCCAGCCTGGCGTCATCTCCTCGCCCACGCTCCGCAAGACGGCCTGATACCGAATCCTGAATTGTCCCGGCAGACTCTGTCAGCCGTCGAAGGTACACTGGCATAGAGCTAGAAATTATCTTCGAAATGGAAACACTATGACCGTCGTCACTAGAACATGCAGCGTGTCTGCTAACCCAGTCGAATCGACGATCCCGGCCAGCTCCGTCGCCGTCCCGGCGGGGTTTCCAAGTCCGGCCCAAGATTATTTCGACTCGGACATCGACCTGAACAAGCACCTCATCCCCTCTCGGACCAGCACCTTCGTCGTTCGCGTGTCCGGTGACAGCATGGTCGGCGCCGGGATCAGCGACGGAGACGAGATCATCGTTGACCGCGCCCTGAAGCCGGCTGACGGTAACGTCATCGTCGCCGTGCTGGACGGAGAGCTGACCGTCAAGCGCCTGCGCATAGGCCATGCCGGGGTCGTCCTGACCGCCGAGAATCCGGCGTACCCGGACATTCCCGTGCCCGAGCTGGCTGACTTTTCCTGCTGGGGAGTAGTTACCCGGTGCCTTCACCGGCTCCTGTGACAGGCCGGCTGAAAAGGGGTGACAGGCGGTGACCACCCACCGCATCGCCTTGATCGATGTGAACATTCACTTACCTGAAATATGTTGTTGGACGACCGATCGCTCGAGTTGTTCTCCTGAGAGTGGCTCGTACTGACGGCGACCGGGCAGTCATGCCATAGCGGATATCTTCGACCGGCTGGCGAGAACACCTTGGCCTGGCGGGCCGCCCGTCAAGCACTGGCTGGCAGCGCCAGCGCAGACTCGCCGCCGCTGGGCATTTTTTGAGCGTCATGGCCACGACATAACTGATGGCCGGACACCATGCGACACCGCTGACCCATTGCAGTTCCGGCTGGAAACGAAATGGGCACTCTAGGGAACAAAGTCTGATTGAGACCTAAGGGCCACACTCAGATTGTTCCTTTCTGTGAAGCGATGTCTTTCTACCCTTCAGATCGTGTGCCGTAAAAGGCCCGCCCCATCACCGGGCTCAATTGCAGAAACGGTATACGGGAATCTGACGACCGCGAAACCATGCGATTTCGAAGAATTCGGAAGTCCCCTAAACAGGCCGCGGTGAACGACCCCTAACGGAACGAATAGCATGCAACGTCCACGAACGCTTCGGAAAAGATTAGTCTTCGGCAACACCCATGACCCCCTGATGGGGCACGAGCAAAGTGTCACCAACAAGCCTGCCGTTCCCTCGCGGCCCGCCACAGAACCTTTCGTGGGGCCCGGTCGACACAATGCGAGCAACGCATGGGATGGAATCGAACCCTATGTGTTGGAGCGGGAAGAACACACATTGGCCGACGCTCACGGGCGACGGACGCTCCGAGTCGGGACATGCGGCAGGTCGGTCGCCGACTTCACGGGGAGGTGACCATCCTCGTCGAGGATGCGGGTTGCTCAGGGGCCGGAACCAAGCGAAGTTAACAGTCGCAGACGCTGTCCCGCTATTGACCTTCCCCCATGATGGAAGGTTTAAGCTGGCAGTAGGCAGATCTGTCATCCCGGCAGTCTGTGCCTGGAAGGAAAAGTCATGTTAGCCGACCAGAAAGACCAGGGCAGGCGTGGGGTGCTGCCCATTCTGGGTTTGATTCTGCTGCCGGTGCTGTGTTGCGGGCTGCCGCTGTTGATTGCCGCCGGCGCCCTCGGCATTCTCGGTTCGATGTTGGGTAATCCGTGGGTGATTGCCGGTGCCGGGGCCCTGGCCGCCGGTCTGCTGGTGTTCGCGGTGCGGCGACAGCGTGCCGGCCGTCGCGATGTTGCTGACGACTGCTGCACCCCGGACGACCCCCTCCCCGGAGGCAAGCCCTCCCGCGGGCGCAGCGGTACATAACGGCTCACCCGCGCCGGCGCCTCACCCCGGTGATTGCCCTGGGACAGATGCGCTCCCTGCGCCCGCCGAATTCGGCGTTGGACTGAATTTAGAGGTAGCTGCAGATGCGCGCGGACTCACACGCTGCTGGATCCCCGGCGGCCGCGGCGTCATGAAATTCGGCGACGGACGCACGCAGCGCCGTGAGCTCGGCGATCTGGGCATCCAAGTCGGAGAGTCGTTTGGCCAACAGGTCACGCACGTGGACACAGGGGGCGTGGCCGAGGTCACGGACGGAGAGAATGTCACCAATCTGGGCCAGGCTCAGCCCCGCAGTGCGGCCACGGCGAATGAATTCCAGCCGGCCGACCGTCTCCTGGGTGTAGTCGCGGTATCCGTTCGGTGCCCTGTCCGCCTCCGGCAGCAAACCCCGGTCCTCGTAGAACCGCAGCGTCTTGGCCGTCAGGCCGGCGGCCGCGGCGGTTTCGCCAATACGCATCATGCACCTCACATTCCCTCTGACCTTCCAGTCTAATGGAAGGTGTGGTCGGTGTGCAGGAACGGGGCTTCCCGCGCTGGCTGCGCAAGGGGCCCCGAGCCCTACGGCGCCGGCAGATCTGCTCCGAGCAGGATTGACGTGCCTCACGGTTTGTCCGCTCCAGGGTCCGGGCCGGTGACGGACCGGGCGCTTGACCTTCCCCCATGGTGGAAGGTGCAAACTGGTGTCAGAAGCACTTACTGGAGGCCGCCACGTGCGGTGCCACAAGAATCTTGGAGGAAACATGCCTGAACCAATAACACCCGATTTCGATCTGGCCGTCATCGGCTCCGGCGGCGGCGCGTTCGCGGCCGCGATCCGAGCCACCAACCTGGGCAAGCGGGTGCTCATGATCGAGCGTTCCACTGTCGGTGGGACCTGCGTGAACACCGGCTGCGTGCCCTCCAAGGCGCTGCTCGCGGCGGCCGAGGCCAGGCATGTTGCCCTGGACGCGTCCGGACGGTTCCCCGGCATCAGCACCTCAGCCACTCCGGTGGACATGCCCGGACTCGTCGACGGCAAGCGTTCCCTCGTGGAGGGGATGCGCTCGGAGAAGTACGTGGACCTCATCTCGGACTACGGCTGGGAGCTGCGCCAGGGCAATGCCGTGTTCGCCGGCACACCGGAGGAACCGGTCCTGGAGGTCACCAGGGCCGACGGGACCTGCGAAGCCGTCACGGCCGCGCACTACCTGGTGGCCACCGGGTCCGCCCCCTGGGTGCCCCCCATCGAAGGACTCTCGGACACGGAGTATCTGACCTCGACCACGGCCATGGAACTGGACGAAGTGCCCGAGTCCCTGCTCGTGCTCGGCGGCGGGTACGTGGCACTCGAACAGGCACAGCTCTTTGCCCGGCTCGGATCCAAGGTGACCATGCTGGTCCGCTCCCGCCTGGCCTCGGCTGAGGAACCGGAGGCTTCCCTGACCCTGATGGGCGTGTACGCCGACGAGGGCATCAGTGTCGTCCGCCGGGCCACCGTGTCCTCGGTGCGGACCGATCCGGACACCGGCGCGATCGTCGCAACCGCCGTGGTCTCGGGCGGGCAGGAAGAATTCCGGGCCGCGAAACTGCTGGTCGCCACGGGTAGGCGCCCCGTCACGGACGGGCTTAACCTGGACACCGTCGGTGTGAAAACCGGGGACCGGGGCGAAATCCTGGTGCAAAAAACCCTGGCCAGCACCAATGACCGGATCTGGGCCGCCGGGGACGTGAGCGGACACCAAGAATTCGTCTACGTCGCCGCCTCCCACGGCACCATGATGGTGGAAAACGCCTTCAACGAAGCCAGACACGAGGTCGACTACCGGCACCTGCCCCGGGTCACCTTCACCAGCCCCGCCCTGGCCGCGGTCGGCATGACCGACCGGCAAGCCAACGACGCCGGCATCCGGTGCGAATGCCGTGTCCTGCCCCTGGAATACGTACCCCGTGCCCTGGTGAACAGGGACACGCGCGGCTTCATCAAGATCGTCGCCGACGCCGACACCCGGCAGATTGTGGGGATCACCGC
Organism: Arthrobacter sp. A2-55; assembly: GCF_025548615.1. Taxonomy (NCBI): domain Bacteria; kingdom Bacillati; phylum Actinomycetota; class Actinomycetes; order Micrococcales; family Micrococcaceae; genus Arthrobacter; species Arthrobacter sp. A2-55. The sequence goes on from NZ_JAJLOZ010000003.1 coordinate 5,318, forward strand.
GGTCGCAAAGGATGCCGGTGACCTGGCCGCGGCAGGGGTCTACATCCTGGAGGCCGGGATGACCGTGGAACAGGTCGCAAAGCTGTGGAGCCCTTACCTGACCATGGCCGAAGGGATCAAGATCGCCGCCCAGTCCTACACCACCGACATCTCCAAACTCTCCTGCTGCGCCACCTGATGCCGTATCCGTGTGTATGCCGTATCCCAGTACTGACCGGGATGCCACCCACCCGGCACGGCATCTCACAGGTCAAGTTTCCCTCAGCTTCAAAGTCCTATTGAGGTCAGGATTAGCGACGAACGTTTCACACCTCCCTTCGACAGGCCACCTCCCCACCGACCACGTGGGTACAGGCTTAGGCATTTCGCTGGCAGGATCGAACAGACTAGTCGATGAACCCCAATTTTTACTGCAAGATTTTGCCTCTACGAAGGAGAATGCCCAGTGAATAGCCCGTCAGTGATTGTTTTTGACGTCAATGAAACCCTTTCAGACATGACTTCGATGGCGGCGAGGTTCGTCGAGACCGGCGCGCCGGCTTCGCTGGCGAAGCTATGGTTCGCGACCCTACTACGGGACGGTTTCGCCCTCACCGCGGCAGGAGACAACCCCGGCTTCACTCAGATTGGCGCCGAGGCCCTGCGCGGACTCCTGCCCGGCGCCGGGATCACCAGCGGCCTGGACGACGCTGTCGACCACATCATGGAAGGCATGGCATCCCTAGGGCTGCACCCCGACGTGACAGAGGGTATCCGGGCACTCAAAACGGAAGGATACCGTCTGATCACACTCACGAACGGATCAACGCAGATCGCAGAAAACATGTTCGCACCGGCGGGGATCCTGAAAGACTTCGAGGCACTGCTCTCCGTCGAACAGTCGCCGGCCTGGAAACCAAATCCTGCCGCCTACGCCTACGCTGCAGGAGTGTGCGGGACAAGCCCGGCCCAGATGCTGCTGGTCGCTGTGCACCCATGGGACGTCCACGGGGCCGCCCGGGCCGGAATGCAGACAGCCTGGATCAACCGCACCGGCGCAAGCTACCCGGCCTCCTTCAGTACCCCCGACCACACCCTGACCACCCTCACCGACCTGCCCGAAGCACTCCGGAACCCAACCCGATGAGCTCTGCTTTGAGACCCGGAGCTGACATACCGGCTAATTGCGTGGTTCCGCAAACGCCACTGCACGGCGTTGGGTTATAGGTTTTCCGCGCTTACGGAGCGGAGGTGTCCCCAGCGACGGGAAAGATCACAATGTGTCAAGCCCATGGCCGACCAGCGAAGTAAGAGCAGAGCAGGTGACGGGGGCCGTGTCCGTTCGGTCATGCTGCGAGTTTCGGCGCTGTGACCATGAGGCCTCCTGCAGGGCGTTGTTGTGTTTGCGGGGAGACTCAAATGGTCGGGACGGAAAAACCAAGACGACCGCCGGGCCAGTTTTTTTGCTGCTGAACGATGCTGGTGTGGGCGAAAGGCCCAGTGGATGGCAAGGTACCAGGGCCTAGTCAGGCACTGTTGACCGCATTGTGGTTATGTCACCGGTTCGGCTTTGCCTGCCGTACACTGGTCGCTCACACAGGATAACGCCTGTTGGCTGGTGCGTTCGTGAACAGGCATGCCGATTTTCATCGAGGCGTACCAGCTCGGTGAAGTTTCGCAATGTTCGTTTGAGTTTCGAGTTGATCTCGAAGGGCTTGATTGTCGATTGTGAGTCGTTGGATGTGGGCGACTGCAAGCTCAATCCGATCCCGCAGTGTTGCATTTTCCTTTCGGAGAGCGAGGTTAGGATCGCGGGCCGTTGGCGAGTTTGCAAAAGCTGCCTGTGTGCCTCGAAGGGAGTCTCGGCGTTCATCGGCTACCTCTTGGGCGATTTCCGGGTAATGACGCCAGAAGGTCGAGTTTGCGAGTCCCAGCTGACGCGCGAGGTCAAGCACGGTCACCAAGCGGCCCTCATCGGCTTTTCGCAACTGGGCCAGAGCTGTGCGGACTTGTGTTTCAGCGGGGAGAAGAACGCGGCGGGTCATCGTGGCTCCTGGCGTCGTGTTAGGAGGTGGGCAATTTGTTGACGGCGTGATTCCAGGCGAGTGACCAGCAGCGGTGGGAGGAGCGGCTTGGAACCAAGTTCCCGATTAATAGCAGCGAGCTCGTCCTGCCACACTCCAACATTCTCGTCAGTGAGGGCGACATTTCGGCAGGCCAGGGGCTTGCAGTGGGCCATGTCAGGTACGTCGTCATTCAAGCCGGTGCGGGTGCGGCATAAAGCCTTGTCTGGGTTGTAGACACAGGTGACATATCGGCCTGGATAAATGGCGGGAGCCTGGGCATCAATCAGGCGCAATAGCCGGCGTCGGTCGGTGGTCACCGTCCCGGCAAAGGCCGGATCTGCGCCCATGCCCACAAGACGGCGCTCTGCTTCATCTGCGGCTGGGCCGGTGAGACTGGTGTGCTCGTTTCGGTCTATCATCGCTAGAAGGTGTTCTCCTCTAGCCAGTGCCTCCTCAGCCTCGACTTCGGCCCGGAATCCGGAAGCGCTGGAGCCCGCGTAGCCCTCGAACATTTGGACGCTGTGATGACGGTAGGCGATTGCCCCAGCGATGGACCCTCCCGGGCGTCGGGCAATGTACCAAGCGAGGGTACGTCGGAATTGGCGGGTACTGAGCCGCCAAGGCTTGCCATCGACGTCGGGAATGCCATCGATCCGTTCATGAGCTGCGCAGTAATTCGTGACCCATAAGACGAAACGGTTGATTTGAACATTGGTGCCGGCAAGCGTCATGGCTTTGTTGTCACCCCGCCCGGGGGCGCCCGGGCCCGCTTTGATTGCAGCGAACAGCCAATCAGTGCGGTTGCGTGCTCTCTCGCGGTGGATGCGTTCGAGCACACCGATGGCCCGCGCCGCGGCCTCGCCGACGATCCACGTCGCGGTTACACCTGTACTCGTGCTTTCGCCCTTGAACGCGAGGCTGGACACTTTCCAGCGGTAAATGTTCCCGTTGCTGTCGGCTTCGCTGGTACAGCAACCGGCGCGTAAGTGTTTGATTTCGCTGTCTCGCATGCCTGAGAGGAACGCGATCACGATATAGCAGGCGGCTTGGAGCATCTGGGTGAGTACGGTGAGGGAGTCGTCGCGAATCGGATCTAGTGAGACACCTTCGATCCAGGGGGCGCCATCGATGGAACCGTCTACGGTGATGTTGAGCTCAACGTGTTTCGAGACCCCGACCTCGTTGGCTGTGGCCGTGATATTGGTTGTGTGCCTTTGGAGGGCGTTTCGATCGCAGCCGATCGAGCGGGCGAGTGCGGCGTAGCTGACTAGTCCGTTGGTTCCGGGTAGCGGTCGCCCAGAAACGCGAGCGGTCTCCAAGTATCGGTCAACTTTGATCCAGTTTGAGCCGTATGCCGTGGGAGTGCTGGGTCGTTTGGTGCGGAGGTATTCCCAGCGGCCGGTGGCATTGAGGATGTCGTCGGCGAAGTCGTTTACGAAACGCAATGCCCAGATGAGCACTCGGCTGTGGACGTCTTCGGGGATGCGCGCTGTGGTGTTTTCCTCGCTAAATCGTGTGGTGTTCTGCGGTTCTTTCCAGCCGGTGACCGTTCGCGGATCCAATGAGAGAGATTCTTCACCGAGACTTCTCCGGTAGCGCCAGAAGAACACAACAGTGGCACGAAGAGCCCGACGGCGCCCTGGCGACCGATACCGCCCGAGGAGGAATCCCTGAAACTCCAGAAGCGTCTCGTCGGAGACCTGCGCGAGGCTGCGGCCGGAGTGATACTCGTCGAGCCAACGTAAGAACACTGCGGCGTTGTAAAAGGTACTGACGACACTACTGATTCCGGGCCGCGGCTCGTCACTCGGAATCTCGCCGGATAGGGACGTGTAGGCGAGCAGTTTCAATGCGTGCCGGTGTCGAGCTGGGATGTTCTCGAATCGGAGGGTTAGGCCGCGTTCTTGTCCTTGAAGAGAGGCCGGTGCTAGGGGCCAGATGTCGTCCTTGAACCGGGCCGTTCTGGCCAAGATCGTGGCCGGGTGCAGCTGGCGATTATGAAGAACGAACCTGTCGTCCAGTGGTGCGAAAGCCTGTGCCAGGTTAGTTTGCCTGCTCATGGCTGCTCCCACGTGGGCTCGACGAGATCGAGGAGGCTGTCGTTGGGTTTCGTTTGCGCGGCCCGGTCTACTTCCGCTTCGGTGAATTTTGGCAGCACTTCATAGCGGATCGCCGCCCAACTGGATCCGTACCGCGTCCACCAGGCGTCCTCGCTCATCTGCTGACGACGTGTCTCAAGGGCATCGAGAAGACTGAGCAGCCTCGGCAGGTGATGGTCGGTGACCACGCAGTTGCCGCAATGGAAACAGTCCAGAAACGATGCTGCGCACCGCCTCCCTGTCAAAGGATGATGCTCATGGTCCGAGCAACTTGTCCACGCCGTATAGACCACATCCGAAGGAGACTGCTGATCGCCATCGTCCGACTTGATCCGAATCTGCAGGTCCTTCACGCCGTGAGTAGCCAGCGCGCGCCGATGTGCCGACCATGCAGCCTGCTCAACCTCTACCAGCGTCTCGGCCATCAGCTCTCCGGCCCAATCGATCGTGCTTTGGTCGCCAGCAAGGTAATTTCTGAATAGAACTCCTGTCGTATTCGTTCGTGCAGCCGAAGGTAAATGACCGCCCATCTGCCGGGTTCGACGGACATCGATGCTCGTTTTGAGACGGTTGAAGTCCAGGCGAAGGATGGGAGCCTCAAGGGAGGTGCTGTCCGTCGCAGGGTCTGCCAGGATGCCCCGTTCGCGCATCCAAGGCTGGTGTCGCAGACTCGCATCGAGGGCTGCTGCGAAAGGGTTTCGGCAGCCATCACCACCGCTTCTTTGTCCTTGCCGGTGGTGCCAGAGCGCCCAGAATGATGACGGATCATCCATCAACTCACGAGCTGGAGCCATCATTCGATATAGTAGGAGATATAGTCCTCCGGGAGTGGACAGTTCCTTTCCGGGCGGCCCGATTTCCCACGTCGCGGTCTGGTGCCAGTGCCCGGGGCCACGTCGTCGCTTGGTTACTTCTACCTCCACGGCAACGCCTTCGATGATGCGATGCTCTGCTGGGAGGTCTTTGATGACTTCGAGGTTCCAGCCCGTCGTTGCTACTAATAGAACTAGGAGCGGGGTTAGGTCCCGGCGGGTGACGAAAAGATGTTCCGCTACCCTTCGTTTCATTCCGGCCAGTCGTGGCGCAGAGACTCCTTGCAACTGAATGGTTCCGGTCGTGCGGGCAACTTCGAGGAGGTGCCGTTCCTCCTCGTCGGAATCGAACGGAGCAACAATCAGACGATCCCGTAGGATCGCAACGTCCGCCCGAGCCGCAGTGACTATCCTCGCCAGCTCCCCATCCGAGTATCCCGACTTGGGATTTGGCTGATATCTCAGATGCGGCCGCATCCTGTCGCGAACCTCGGAAGATACCAGTTCAGCCAAAGGTGGTACGTCGAAAATAAGCGCAATCGAACGCAATTCCAGCTTCGCGTAGCGTTCATTGGTGCTCGATTCCCGAAACCGCCTGTACGCATCAATGTGTCTCACCTCAAGATCGCCGGGATGCTGAGGCGGGCGCAGAGTCTGCGCAAGAAAACGGATCAGACGCGCCACCGATCCCCACGCGCCAGTCGCGGATGCGCGCGTTCGAAGTGTCCCCGAAGGCCCGATGCGGTACGCCCAGCTCGCAGCAAGGCTCTCATGCCATCCAGGCAGTGGCAGCAGCCTTACATCGAAACGTCGGGAGCGGCCATCCTCTCCGAAGAAATCGACCACCAATTCTGTGGACTGTGGTCGCGGCGTATACGTGCCGAGCGGCAGTGGTGTTGGTTTCCCTATCCCGGTGGTTCCTCGGGGGCTCATTATTCGCCCGCCTTGGGCGGGGTTAGATTTGCGATCATCCTCGGATCTCGTGGGTCCTCCCACGGGTCGGAGGTTAGTGCCATCCGTGTCTCCATCTCCAACTCCTCCAGCGCGTGCAGATAGATCTGCGTTGTCGTCACACTTTTATGCCCGAGCCGGCGCCGTACCCAGTCCAGCGGATCACCGAACACCCGCGTGTATTGTCCACGCTGTGCAGGATTGAGCTGTCCGAGCGAGGCAATGTGACCCCGCTGCAATTGCTCAAGCGTGATGACAGCGAAGGTGTGCCGCAGCATATGCGCGTGCGCGCGGAGACTCACCGCATGCTTCGCACATCGATCGTTGGCCTGCCGGAATAAGTCCTTCCAAGTCGACACGGACATCGGCATCCCGTCCTCGGACAACCACAATGCCGCTGGCTCCAAGCCGTTCGGGCCAGCAACCAACAAGCGTCGGCGCTCCTCTGGCGTCAGCTGCGACAAATTTGCCTCCCCAGCAGTGAGGGCCAAGGCTGCCACATGACGGTCATCGAGGACCAAATAGTCCTCGCCGGCACGTTTGTACCGGCCCTGGGCCTGTGCGCGGGAAATAACAGTGCGGCGGTCGACGTCAATATAGGTGTGTAGCTCGCGGAGTATCGCCGACGGAACATAAACCCATCTGGCTGAACCGGATTTCGCCACAGCCCCTGGCAACCAGAATCGGTGATACCCGCGCTGCTCTCGAATCGTAGGAATCTCAAACACACTCAGCGAAGCCTGCTCCGAAAGCCTCATCCCCGTTCGCACCATCAGATCGGTGAACATAGCATTCCGGTCTGCCCACCGACCGCGGAAAAGCGGGTCAACCAACCCGTCCGCGCCATAACCTCGCAGTCCGACATCACGCCACTGCCGATAAGAACGCGCGGGAAGCCACTGAATCCGTTCTCGACGCGCGCCATGCGAGTACGACGCCGCAGTTTCCCCCGGTTGCCCCTGCGGGCTGAACCCATGAGCAGAACGACGCATTCTTCGTTGAATCGGGCTAACCAGCACATGGCCGCGAGCCACCTGCCAACGGTAGAAGCGATTGACTGCCGCGACTTCACGGTTCCACGTCGATGGGCTAATACGTGGTCCGTCCGGGTCTTCACGGCGCCAAATCAGGTAAGCGCGGTGGTCCTCCTCCGATGCGTCGCGCCACGACTTGCCGTCACGGCCAAAGTGGAGGAAATCGAGGAAGCCCTTCAGATCACGTGCATAGCCGACCCGCGTGGACAACCGGGCACCGAGCATGTCCACCGAGTAAAAGAATGCGTTGAGTTGCACGTCGTATTCACAAGTTGGTGCAATTAGGTAGGGCGTGCCAACCGGAATCCCTTGGCCTGTGCGCCACTGCGCCCAGTCACTTGGAAGATCTGAGTCAACGACACCTGGCAGAGAGGCGAGGGAGAGGACAGCATGGACCTGATGAAGTCGCCATACCTGCTTCATTGCGAGTGGTTCTGCAGCATCCTTGTCCACTTCCACAGCGTAAGCACAAGTCGCAGTGATAGACACCGGACACGCTAAAAACCCCATCCACAACGTACTAAGTAACAATGACGGATGCGTGGTGGCCCGGTCCAATGAGGCGAAGGCGCTGGGCATCGAAAACGGGACACCCTGGTTCAAAATTGCCGCCCTGGAGCGATCCCACGGCCTCATTCGGAGGAGTTCGAATTACGAGCTCTACGGGAGCCTCTCTAGCCGGACCATGGAGCTCCTGGGGACCTTTGGGAGCCGCCAGACGGTGTATTTTCTGTACCCTGAAATCTGTTGTTGCTTCGTCCATTTTCGTCTGGGGTGGTCGAAAGAACGGGAAACTTCTTCGGTGCCAATGCGATTGAGCGGTGTTCCCTCGCCGAATCCCAAACTACTATGGGCGGCAGGGTTGGTAGCCTGACGGTAGTTCGATTTCGAGTGTTAGAAGGGGCATCGTGTGGATAACTCCTGATGTTAATTTACCGAATGAATTGGTTGAGGCCCACCGTGAAGGCAATCTTGTTCTCTTCGTGGGTGCCGGCGCCTCCGTTGACCCTCCATCAGAGTTGCCCCTCTTCGTCGCGCTTGCACGGCGGATCGCTCGAGAGTCATCCCAGCCGTTTTCTGAGGTGGATATACTTCAACCAGACCGATTCCTAGGCGATTTACCGCCGTCCTTTGACGTCCACCGGCGAGTTGCGGCGATCGTTGATCCGCCGCAGTCGCTTCCCAACAAGTTGCACCGGGCAATCATCGAACTGGCCGCCGCGGGGCCAAACATTCGCATCGTCACCACAAACTATGATCGCCATCTTTCTACCGCAGCCACGGACCTCTTGGGCACACCGACTCCCGCCTACTTTGCGCCGGCGCTACCGATGGGTGACGATTTTGAGGGGATCGTCTACTTGCACGGCTCGGTTGAAAGAGAGCCAAGACATCTGGTCGTCACGGACGAAGACTTTGGTAAGGCGTATCTGATCGACGCTTGGGCGGCTCAGTTCCTTCGGCGAATGTTTGACCGGTACACGGTGCTGTTTATCGGCTACAGCCACGAGGATGTCGTGATGAGCTACTTGGCCAGAGGACTCCCAAGACGATCCCTGAGGTTTGCCTTCGATTTCGTGTCCGACACATCTAAGTGGACGCGCCTGAACATCCGCCCAGTCGTGTATCCAGGTACCGCCACGGACCACCAGGCGCTGCGTAGGGCTGTTGAGGGATGGTCACAGAGATCCAGCATGAGGCTCTTGAACCACAGGCAACGCATATTCGAATTGGTTGACGGGGAGCCGCCTCAAGAACCAGTTGACGCCACCTATCTGGAAGAGGTGATCCACGATACTCCAACGGTGGGTTTCTTCACGGAGAGGGCTAGAGGGCTCCCATGGTTGACCTGGCTGGAAAGGCAACCAGTATTCAAGGAAGTTTTCGCCCCAGGGCAACTCTCTGAGCCTTCACGGCTCCTCGCCTGGTGGTTTGTAGACAACTTTGTTTTGGACCCGCAATTCAGCCAGAGCGCCCTGTCGACACTACAGCGCATGGGTTCGACAATCAGCGACGAGCTCTGGTCTGTCCTGAGCCGGCGCATTTCCGCGATCGCAGGCGAATCACCGGGCATGTTTTCCAAATGGGTGATGATCCTTGTGGACACAGCACCGAGATGGTTCCCAAGCGATCTCGAACACGTCTTGAGTGAATGCTCCTGGGAAGGGAATCGCGAAACTCTGCTCCTGTTGTTCCAGCATCTGACTACCCCGAGGCTCAAGTTAGATCCTCCGTTTCCTTCGTATTTCAGTGGAGCCGATCCAGAAAAGGCGGAGGCAGTTAGGGCGGAACTCGTCTTCCCTGGCAGCGAGTATGAGTTGTCAGATGCGTGGACAAACATGAGGGACTCGGTGCTTGAGGGCGCGTCTTGTGAAATAGCAACCATTGCTGAAGAAAACATCCGTCGTTGCTACACGATCCTCGCGACTGTAAATGATTGGGACCGCACCTGGGATTTACTTTCGTATGGTCGATCGGCCATCGAGCCGCACGCTCAGGATTCCTTTAGGGAGCCCATTGCCGTTGTAATTGACATAGCCCGAGACGCGTTGGAGCACCTGATTGTGCGCGACCCGGACGTAGCCGATGCGCTGATCCGGAGCTGGGGCAATTCTCGACTTGGACTCTTGCGACGCCTCAGCGTGCACGGATGGCGACTCCGCAACGACAGGAGCTTCGATGACAAGATCCGGTGGGTGCTGAACAGTGATCTGTTATATGACTTCGACACGAAGCATGAGGTGTTCCTACTCATGGCGGCGTCGGTTCGAGAGGCGAGCTCAAGAATGCGTAGCGATTTGCTGTCCGGGGTCCTCGATTGCACTGTGGACACCGACCACCGTGACTATCTCATTTTCAATCACCTCGTGTGGCTAACTCAGGCCGATCCCGACTGGACCGAGGCCGCTCAGCACCGGAAAGAGATCGAATCGGCAAACCCGGAATTTGACCCGAGGGAACACCCAGACATGGAACATTGGACGAGTAGCGGTGCCTTCGTTCCGCCCAAACCGCCAATGGGCCTGGACGAGTTGCATCACCTTATCGGAACCTCCCCGTCGAGTGCTATTGAGCGGCTAATGCCTTACCGCCAAAAAGTTAAGGGTTTCGACCAACCGACTTGGCGTGATGCCGTTCGATTGGTCGCCAACGTTGTAACCACATTTCCTGCTGATGGCCACGGCCTGCTGTCGGCCGCAGTTGAACTCGAGGACCCTGATGCTGGGCAGGACTTTGCGCGGGGCACAATCGATGGATGGACTGAAGCGAAATTGGATTCGTCGGAATGGGCGACGGTCCTGACCGAACTAGCGTCGTTACCCTCCGAACTTCTTCCCCTCGAAGAAACTGCCCGTCTTCTCTCGTATGGAACGCGACGAGGTGACGATGCCATCCCACTGGATTTGACGGAAACTTCGCGAGCAGTTGCAAGACGACTACGATACGAGACCGAAATCTCGACAGCCAGCAATTCAGACCCCATTGACTGGCAAACACGTGCCTTGACCTCCGGAGCAGGCATGCTCGCCCAATTCTGGGTAAACACAGTCGCAACGGAGTGGCAAGCATACGAGGCGACTTGGAACGGAATGACACTTCAGCTGAAGCAGGAGTTGGCCAGCCTTGTCCAAGACGCTTCATCGGCTGGGGATGAATATCGGACAGTCTTTTTCGAGAAGCTCCATTTTTTCTTCGCAGCAGACGAAACATGGACTTGCGAGCATCTCTTGCCAATGATGAGGTGGGGGTCAGGCCAGACGCCTTCCGAACCGGCATGGGCCGGTTACCTATATTCGACACGCTGGAACGACCGGATGCTTCAATCGGGCCTTCTCGAAGCCCTCGAAGAGGCATTTTCTCGCCTACCTCAGCTTTGGCCAAGACTTGAGGATATGTTCTGCAAGCACCTTGCTTCCATTGCTGTCTACAGTGAGATCAACCCTGTAGACGCAGGATGGATCTCCAAGTTCATCGCGCATTCGGCCCCTACAACCCGCCTGAAGTTTGCAGTCCAGATCGGCCAGTGGCTACGCATTGCGCCGCCGGAAACGGTCGTAGCCCGATGGAATGACTGGATCCGCACCTACTGGCGCCAACGCCTAGCCAGCACACCCCTCGCCCTGGACCACGAAGAATCAGATGCCATGGCTGGCTGGATCCCGTACATTGGCGACAACTTTCCCGAAGGCGTTCAACTTGTCCTCAGCCGGCCGGTGGGCCTGGGCCAGAACAGGCCTTTGCTCATCAGCCTCGACGAAAATTCAACCGCTGAAAGGTTTCCTCAACAATGCGCCGCACTTGTCGCACACGTGCTCAGAGGCACCGAGAGACCCTTCTACGGTGAATTCGGGCTGGACCGGCTCGTACTCAAAATGAAGCCATTCCTGACGAACGACGAATTGTCACCGATCGTTGAGGAAGCACTCCGCCTGGGGGTTAGCTCAGCTCCGGATTGGCTCGCTTAGAGTAGACCGGCACGGACAGCGCATGGATCCTATGTCGACGCCAGGAAAAGGTCGACTTGGTCGATCTCGCTGTCTGAAAGACCGAGGAAGCAGGGGCGGGCTCTACTAGGAGCAGATCTGAAATGCCTGGCGTGGCCGACCGCATTTCTTCTTGTGCCTTCTTTGCTGTGAAGAAGAAGAAGGCGTCATCTTCGACCCACGCCAGCCAGCAGGAACGGTCGTCCGACCCGTTCCGCATTTCTGGCCACATTCGAAAACGCGTCGACTGCGCGGGCAAGTAGAGGGTCATCATCGTCCCGAGGCATTCCCTGTACGAAATGGAGGTACCAGATCCTCGTTTCCAACGTGTTCACATCCTGAAGCTAAACGAGGTAATGGGCCCTCATCTACAACACGCAGGGGAGGGGGTGAGAATCTACAGCGTGGATGAGTGCTTCGTGGGCCTTGAGGGCGACACGGAGGCACTGACGGCCGCTGGGAGGGACATGCGGGAGGCGGTCGCCCGACACGTTGGACTTCCCGTCTGCGTCGGCATCGCCCCGACAAAAACACTTGCCAAGTTCGCCAACCGTATCGCCAAGCAAAATCCGCACCTTGCCGGGGTTCTGCAACGTCGAGGCCATGGACCCCGGCGCGCTGGACTACATCATGGCCAGGGTCCCAGTCGACGGCATCTGGGGCATCGCCGGCCGCCTGGCCAAACGGCTGAACGCCCTGGGCATCTTCACCGTCGCCGACCTGAGGGATGCCGACCCCGTCATGATCCGCCACAAATTTTCGGTTGTCGTCCAACGCACAGTCCTGGAGCTCCGAGGCATCCCGGCCATCGAACTGGAAACGGCCCGGGCAGACAAGAAGCAGGTCATCTATTCCCGCAGTTTCTCCCAGCCCGTCACCTCCGCGGCGGAAATGACCCAGGTCATGAGCCAGTACGCCCAGCAAATCGCAATCCGACTGGGCAAGGCTGGCCAGCTCGCCAAAATCATGACCGTCTTTGCCGGCACATCGCACTTCAATCCGAACGCCTCGTCGTTTCCCAGCGCCACGGTCAAACTTCCGGCGCCCACCGCCGACCCTGTGCAGCTCAGCCGTGCCGCAATCGCAGCCATAAGGCCGCTGCTGGTTCACGGGGTCCCCTATGCTCGGGCCGGGGTTATGCTCACCGACTTGTCCTTGGCAGGGCCCCAGCCGGCGTTTGAGGAGTTCATCAGTGTCGCTGAGCGGCGCAACCTCGGCGGGCTCCTGGGGGATGTGCTGGCCAAGCACGGTCCCGGCTCCATCGGGCTCGGCCGGTCGGGAATGCTGGCCCCGCCGGTGTGGACGATGAAGCGGGAGCATCAGTCGCCCCGGTACACAACCGAGTGGGATGAGTTGTTGGTAGTGAAAGCTGCCTGAGGACATCACAAAGGCCCTGCAGAATATTGGGGGACTTCTGCAGGGCCTTCGTCGCCAAAAGCTTAGCAAACGGATCAGTGATGATCCAATTCAGGGGGGCAATGTCCGTTGGCGCCGTCGGCCCGGGGCGCGGGTGACGGCCGTCAGACGGCGACGGGTGCCTTGATTGCGGGATGCGGGTCGTAGCCGGTGATCTCGAAGTCACTGACTTGGTAGTCGAAGATCGATTCCGGCTTCCGCCCGATAACCAGGGTTGGGTAGGGGCGTGGTTCGCGGGAGAGCTGCTCACGCACCTGGTCTTTGTGGTCGTTGTAAATGTGTGCGTCTCCGAACGTATGGATGAACTCGCCCGGCTCCAAGCCGGTCTGCTGGGCCACCATATGGATCAGGAACGCATACGAGGCGATATTGAAGGGGACCCCGAGGAAGAGGTCACCGGAGCGCTGGTAGAGCTGGCAGTTGAGCTTCCACGGCTTTCCAGCCGCGTCCGGTGAGACGTGGAACTGGAACATGGTGTGGCACGGAGGCAAGGCCATCATGGGCAGCTTGGCGACATTCCAGGCGTTTACGATGTGGCGGCGGCTGAAGGGGTCTTTCTTGATGTTTTCGACAAGGTCGGCGATCTGGTCGATGTGTCCTCCGCCGTCCTCCGCGGCTACATCCCAGTGGCGCCATTGGTGGGAGTAGCCGGGGCCAATTGTGCCGTCTTCGAGCACCCAGGAATCCCAGATATGGACATCCTTATCCTGGAGGGTCTTGACCCGAGTGTCGCCATTGAGGAACCAGAGCAGCTCTTCCAAAATCCCTCGGGTAAACACCTTTTTGGTGGTGATCAGGGGAAATCCTTTGGCGAGGTCAAAGCGTATTTGGTGGCCGAAAACGCCGATCGTTCCGGTGCCGGTGCGGTCCTCACGTCGAGTGCCGTTTTCCAGCACGTCGCGGAGCAGGTTTTCATAGCGTGTTTCAATTCCGGTCATGCTTCCCCTATGCAGTTGCGGAGGTGACGGCCTCAGGCGAACGGGAAGTCGCCTGGATAGTGGCCTCTATCTCACGCCACCGTGATGGGAACACGCCCCATTTTCCGCTGCGGCATTAGATGCTGGCAGTGGTCTGCATATGTGCACCCCAGGGGATGATCCACGATGAACCAAATGTAGCCATTTGGCCGCAAATTTTAGCGGTGGCGCTCCAGGCACATGATCTTCGTCACCCGCCCCGCAGCCTCCCCGGCGACAGCCGCATCGTCCAGTAGTGTCTTTCCCGACACGCCGAGATTAAGGAAGCAAATGGCCCAGAAAGTGACCGTCGTACTCGAGGACGATATTGATGGTGGAGAAGCCGTCGAATCGTTCACCTTTGGCTTCGGGGGCGCTGACTACGTTATCGACCTAAATGAAACGAATGCGGCGGAGTTCACCGCCATCATGAAAAAGTACGTCGGTGCTGGCCGTCTGGTCGGCAGCGGCAGGCGTCCGGCCCGCAAGGCAGGCCCTGACCTAAAGGCCGTCAGGGCCTGGGCAGCGGAAAACAACGTCCCCGTGCCGGATCGCGGGCGCATCAAGAAGAGCGTCCTGGATCAGTACCTGGCTGCCCAGGCATAGGAAGGCCGCACTGCCAGGGAGGGGAAACCGGCAGTGCGGCCTGCTCGGATCCGCAATGTGATGCGCGGGAAGCCTGCCAGGCTTGAGCGCCTCAGCCGTTACCGGCCGGATCGGCGTGATTGCCCTGGAACCACCAACTTTCCATCCCGTGTCGCACGCCGGGCGGGTGCACGATGTTCCAGTGCCTGCCATGTGTGCGGACCTGGTGACATTTCGACGTTTCCCAGGGCCCTTAGAGCCCTTCGAGTGAGTAGTCTGCGGGGACGTCGCGTCCGTACTTTCGGTACATCTTGACCTTGGCGGCCAACTTCTTAGCCAGCAGCCCGTCAATATCGTAGCCGGGGACGGTCTGGGCGATGGACTCGGCAATGGAGCGCGCCTTTGCTACATCTTGGGCAACATTGCGGGCCAATTGGGCGCGGTGGTCTTCGTTGACAGGTTCGACCAGGCTTGAACCGACAGCGCACTCGATCTGCCAGCCGACTTCATTCTCGGCGCCGCGGACGGTCTTGAAGACCTTGTCCCCCACGACGACTTGGCCTGCCAGGGCGGCAGCGCGCTTTGCTTCCCTCTCCGCAGCGCGCTGTTGGGCTTCTTCCCGTTCGGCGACCCGGAACGGCAGCATTGACGGCTGGTGGACTGGTGCGGTGGGGAAACAGAAGGTGCAGGCGTCCTTGCCAGCCATTTCCACAACGCCGGCTTCATCCTCCCCGCTGAATTCAGGCATCCAGGCATACACGGTCTTAGGGGTGCAGGAATGACAGCTGCGGCTTTTGTGGAGATGCCCGTCGTTGGCCATCACCATGAAGAACCGACTCCAGCCCCCGCGCCGGCGGAATTCGGCATCGAACGGGGCTATCTCTTCCTCGACCGCGCGAAGGGTGGCTTCCTCGTTGGCCAGTGCCTCAGCCAGGCCCGCTGATCGTCCGCGACCCCATACGGCGTCCCGGTCCATTGAGGCGCGCAGGCTGCCGATCCGGCTCGCATGCTTGGCTTGCCGGTAATACAGTTCAGCGAGTTCAGTGTCGATGTCCACGGGTGTCGAGGCAGTGAGTTTTTCCATGCCACCCATGTGTGCGGAGGCAGGCCGGGCTGGCCCGCCCAACGTGATCGAAGATTCGGCGTGGCGGGAGGCTGCAAAGCGTCCGCCGTTGACGGATGTGCCCTGGATGTCCTTCTCGCGTACCTGGTGTGTGCTCATGCTTTGATGTGTGCGGCCAGATGCTTTTGGGCGTGGCTGGCTGCCTCACCACAGGCAGGTGCACGCATGGTGTGGACAATATTCGGTTCTGCTGAAGGCCCTTTGGGCTTCCAGATGGTTCTCCGTCCCGTGCAGCTTCTAACTGTCTTCCGGGCCCGGTGCTGCATTCTCTTGTTGTCGTTCCGCCGCCAGGGTTCGAACCTGGACCCCACAGCTCCAAAGGCTGGGGTGCTGCCAATTACACCACCGCGGATCATGGGCCTGCCGGTGAGATCGGCAAGGCACTTGGGTGACCTTTCTGCCTTGCGGCCAGGGCGTCACTCCCCTGTTTGAACGACAGCTGCCAGCATTCCTTTCGCTACATCCTGCCTGTACATCATCGTTCACTGGACAAACGCCACCGGCGTTTCTCCAGAGCAGCGAAGTTGCCTTCACCGCCCGTATCCGACCGTGGACTCGAACCCAGGATTGCTCCTGCCCGGTTTCCCAGGACGAACTCCCGCCCCATGGCGGTGCGATACCCGTTTCGCTAATCGGACCATGCCCGTCCTTGACGCCACCCCGGGAGTGACCCGGGGCTCTGACGTAGGGAACGACCCCAGACGAACCGAGCCCCCTGCCAGATTCGAACTGGCGACCCTCCGCTTACAAGGCGGATGCTCTGGCCAACTGAGCTAAGGAGGCTAGTCACCGGCCAGGGCCGACGACGTTACTGCGCGGAAGCGAAGGGATTCGAACCCCTGGACGGTTGCCCGCCTCCGGCTTTCAAGGCCGGCGCCTTAGGCCTCTCAGCCACGCTTCCTGGTTGCGGTGAGACCCGTACCTCCCACCGCGGAACGGCGTGCCCCCAGCAGGGCTCGAACCTGCGACATCCGAATTAAAAGTTCGGAGCTCTACCAACTGAGCTATAAAGGCGTCGGGATGACAGGACTCGAACCTGCGATCTCCTGCTCCCAAAGCAGGTGCCCTAGCCACTGGGCTACATCCCGTTGTTTCAGCTGTTCCGCGCTGACCGGTGGTGCAAAAACCATGTGTGCGGACGTGCCCGAAAGTCGAAACAAGCGAGTCGCTGGGCACAAAAAAGCCGCCTTGGGTGGACTTACCCGAAGCGGCTTGGACGGCTCTAGAACCTGTCAGGCGCTTCGGTGCCCCGGGGGTGTCGGGTTTTTGGGCAGGGTTGAGGACGGTTGCTGCGATGCGGTGTGCTGAGTCATGGCCGTCCTCTCTGTTGGTGGTGCGTCACCCTAAAGTGTACGTGAGAGAAGAACAGGTGTTCTAGTCGACCCGGGTATGGTCCTGCAGCATGCTACGAATCGCCTGGTCGTGGAGCTTTCCGGCCACGTGGATGGCCTGGGCCTTGAATGTTCCGCCGCGAGGGTCTGGGCCGTCCACAATGTCCTGGAGGTCGTGGCGCAATTGCCGCAGGGCGAAATGCTCTGTGCTGGCGGGCGCCGGCAGCAGCTCGATGGCCGTCCGGAATGCGCTGACAACTGGCTTCCTGCCGGGAAATCTGGATTGTGTCAGCCACGCCATGGGCACTTCCTGGGCTGCTCGTGCCAGGGCAACCGTCACCGGGCTTAGAACTGCCATTACTCACCCACCGGCGCACCACAGGCGCCGCATTCTCCGCCAAGCTGGCCATGCCGGATGACCTTGGGGAACTCTGAGGAGTCGAACGTTGCTTCATCGTCTCGATCAATGCCGAACGCGATGGCGATTTCGTCCAGGTTCTCTTCGGCGGTGATCTCGATGCCGGCAGCAACGGCCCAGCCGTCGTAGGCATCACCGTCGCCGGTCGGAAGCGCGTCGGCGATGTGGGCCGGACAGTACAGCTCGGCGTTGAAGATGTAACCGGCGGGTTCGCCGTGGGAATCGCGCATCGATGTTTCCTTCCATGAGGGGCAGTTTGGGCTGCCCCTCATGTGTGCGGCTGGGCCAACCTTTAGCCCCGGTACCCGGGATCCTGCTCTGCGCAGTCTGCGGCATCCGTCATTTGGGCACGCCAGTTGTCCGCGCCTGTCCCCCAGGCATGGCCGCCGTCCTCGTCGAAGTCGTTGGCCAGCATGTCCAGCCAGCGGTCTGCGTCGGTCCCTTTGTATCGGTGCAGCTCGTCGGCCGTCACCTCCTCGACCTGTGTCCCGCCCGGTTCGTCCAGGATGATGTCGAAATGACGGCCGTCCCAAACCAGGCTCAGCTCACTGCGGCGGCCGTCACCACGGCGTCCGGTGACAAATCCGGTTACATGGGCTTCGTCGCCGGCCATCCAATGCGATTCGTCGCCAGTCCACGCCTGGAGGCAGGCGGCGTCATGGCGGGCGCCGGCAATGGCACGCCCCACCACGGACTGTTGTGATTCACCGGGCAGGGCCACGGCCTCAATGCGGAACCCTTGCAGTGCCGAATCGGACTCGTAGCTAACGTGAGGCTGGTCGGTTCCGGTGCCGTTGACGGTGAATGTCCGTCCGTCAACTTCCAGGAATCCGATGTCGGTCTGATCATCGGCGCGGAAGCGTGTGAAGGCGGGGTGAAAGGATCCTCCGGGGGCAGCGGCTTCGGCAAGCTTGCGAGCTGCATCGAAGCGTTCCGCGTCCGCTGCGGTGTCAAAGCGGACTCCCTCGACGACGGGTCCCCCGAGGGAGACAGTTGGCGGGGATTTGATGGCCGACGCGAATTGGCCTCCGGTAGGGACCCCGCGGGTAACGCGAGCCTGGATTGCAGTGTTCATGATGCTCCTTTGTCGGGATGGGTGCCTGTGCCTGTCCGTGTGCGGCCGCCGGGTCGGTTCACCATGATTCGTCCGAGACGGAGTCGTAAAAAAGCTCGAAGGTGAGGTCTCCAAACGGTTCCACCAGCCGGCTTCCGACGGGGCCAGACCGATTGGTGGTCCGTTGCGGGGATCCGGCCTTGAACAGTTGCGGCAGGCCGGTCTCAAAGCGTGACAGCGCCGCCCCAACGTCGTCTGAGCGAGACTTGGTGGTGTCCGCAGGGACGATGAACGAGTAGGGCGTGTCCATCTGTGGGGTGCCCATCCGTTCCCCGCGAACTTCGGCAGCGTAGGCGTACCCCATGAGCTGGGCCAGATGCTCGGACTCCTGCGCCGAGAGTGGACGATTGGCCTGCAGGCGCATGGCGTATGGTTCATCCGGCCAGACGTGCTCGCGGCGGCGAAAGAACTCGGTGCCATCACGGTCCACAATCTTGTCGAACACCTGTCCGCCCTGAACGCGCGGGTCGTCGACGGGGACGGGGAGAGTACGCCCGTCGGGGTCAACCCTTTCCGGTTTGCTGAGGCCAGGCCGCGTGCTTGACGCGCCGGAGCGGGACAGAAGGGGGGACAGCTGCTGGCGGAGATCATGGATGTCTTCCGGCGACGCTCCGCACGTCTCGAGTTCCTCAAGCTGGGTGGCTACCTGTCGAAGGGCCTCCACGTCCGGGAAATCACCCAGGCCGGCGTGACTTTCCAACCCCGCAACATAGCTTTGCACGCTCTTGGCGGCCGATGTCTCCCCCAGCGAGTTCAGCGTGTCCAACGCCAGTTGGTAATCAGCTGATTCTTCCGGGGTGTACCCGTAGGATTCACGCCACACCTCGTCGGTGACCTCCCGGATGTTTGCGTCGGAGAAGTTCCGTGACGCATTCAGCCGGCTGGCGATAGCCTCCAGGATCAGGGGGTCGGCTGTTTGGTGGCCCGGACCGTCGGCAAGGCAGTTGGCGACGAAGTCAGCGTCCACGCGCAAATCTGCTGCGTAGCGGTGCAGCTCAATCGAAGGTGCGGCATGGACCTGCTCACCGAACTTTCCACTGGTGTGGCGTGCAGCTTCCCGGGCATTGGCGGCAGCAACCGACACGAAAGCCCGCATCACCACCGCTCCCCGATTCGTGCGCTGGCCGCTGCCGCAATGGCGTCCCAAAGAATCCACTTGTCCGGCCGGCCCCCGCCCGCTTCGACGGCATCCAGAATTACAGACTCACTGACTCGCGGACTCAGTTCGTTCAGGGAGACGTTGTCCCGCACGATCATCTGTCCCCCGCGCGGTACGTCCACCGTGTATTCGCCGTAGGAGGTCACCAGATCGCAACGGGCCACCTGCACGCCCTCGGATTCGATGACCTCCGGGAGCCCGAATTTGGTGGTGGCCGTACTGCGGAGGATCGAGTGGTTGGCCCAGGCCTGGGCGGCCCTGGAGCCGGACAGGGATTCCTCAAACTGGGTTTGAAGCTGTAGATCCGGGATGCCGTCCTCGAATTTTTGGGAGCTCGTTGTCGATGCTTCGCGGTGGTTGCTGTCCAGGTCGAAGGATTCCGCTCCCCAGACGTCCAGGGACCAGTCTCGGTACATGAAGTCAAGTTGCTGGCCGTCGGCCGAGGTGAATTTCCCGGTCAGGGCGGAGCCTTCCTCCTTCACGGCGTCGATGCGTCCAGCGAGGCTTCCGCCGTTGAACTTCATGGCCAGCTGGCGTGCGCGCTCCTGGCCGTCCGGGGACAAGACATGCCCGGCGTCGGCCACGACGACGCCGGGCGACGCCGGGGAGAGTGAAATCCCGTGCGCTTCGGAATGGTGTTGGGTGCCGAATTGGCCGTCGCTGGTGCGGGCGGCTTCGCGTGCCTGCAGGGCGGGTGCTGAAAGTGTCGGTGTGCTCATACCCTTTCGTGTGCGGCTACGGCTCGTATCGGCCAAGCGGCTCAGACGGCGCCCAGTAGGCTTCCTGCTGACGGGTGGCGGTGGAGCTCGGACCTTCACGCCGCTGGCCGTGGAGAAAGTGCAACTCCTCCAGAAGATTTCCGTCCGTGTCCCAGTGGAGATATGCGGGGCGTCCGTCGTCAGCGTCCCACAGAACCGCGTTGAAATAGCGAGCCTGGAAGGTCAGCTGTCCAGCGGGCCCGTAGTGCTGCTCTGCGGGCGTGCCGTCCGTCAGGTCCTGCAGTGACCCGAATGGGGCGTGCAGGACTTTCACTGAGCCGTCCTTGCTCGTGATCACACATGCTGGTTTCCCTGGCCGCGGATCCCGCAGGCGCCCGCTGACCTTCCATTGGACGTCGACGTCGCTTTCCCTGACGGTATGCCACGGCGTGGTTTCGTACCTCGCAAACGTCGTGGTCATCGCCGGCTGCCCGTCGGGTGAGTCCTGCTCGATAACATGCCCGCTGTGCGGCCGGATGAGGCCGCGGATGACACTAACGGTTCCGGAGGTGTGAATGATTCGCTGTGAAGGCGTGCCGCCTGACCCGTCATGGAGGCGTCCGTCGGTGTAGAACTTCTCGGAGGTGAATCCGGGACGGTAGGTAATGACGGCTGGGGTTCCGTCCGGTGCGTCGCTGGGCTTTCCGTGGTCCAGCCGGACCTGTGCCACCAGGTTTCCGTCCTCGTCGATCCGGTCCTCATAGCCGTTCCCCGGGGTTCCAAGGACGGGAAGTCCATTGACGGGCAAGGGGCTGGCATGAGCCGATTCTCGGTGGAATATCTCGGCCATGGCGTCCAGTTCCTGGGCGAAAATGGACGCCTGTTCAGCGCATTCATCCCCCTTTGAGGAATCCCGGATGCTCTTCATGACGGGGTCCAATCGAAGCTTGAGGACGCGCACGATCCATGGCGCCCGGTCGCCATTCATTTGGGTGGCAATCGACGCTGCTGCGCGTCCGATGCGCTCGGCCATCATGGATTCCAGGTCCGGACGATGCCGGCCCTTATGCGCTGCCAAGCGGGCCATGCCGACGACCGCAGACAAGTGGTGTCCGAGCTCGCCACGGAAGAACTCCTTCACGTCGGCATAGCCATTTGGGAGACCGCCTGGCTTCGCCAGTGTGACAAGAGGTTCGGCGTGAACCGGGGCGGCAAAGCGTCCGCCATTGGCAGCGTTCGCCACCACGTCCTTGGACCGTGTCGGGCTGATGTTCACAGGCCCAGCCGTTCAAGGTAGTCGGGGTGCTTCGGATCGTCGATCTCGTAAGCGTCCCAGGCATCACTGGTGGCGTACGCGACTCGCTCGCGGTGGTAGATTTCCGACCAGGCCAGTGCTTCGGCGGCATGGAAGTTTTCGGCCAGCTGGCCGACCAGGAAAGCCCCAAAGAATTGGTGAGATTCAGGCTCGACACCCTGGAGATCGGTGGCGGCCTGGAGCACGAGCTGGTCATCGGCGAGGAGCAGGCGAATATCGGCTTCGTCCATCTCGGCTTCGTCGAAAGCATCCTCGGATTTCGAGACGGCGTCGCGGGCCGCCTGGACGCGGACATCGGTTGGCAGCAGAGGGTTGGTGGCCAGGATGAAGAACTGCTCCTGGGCATGTGCCGCAGATGATTTGAAATCGACGGAGGCCGTGGTTCGTCGGGTGAGCGTTGCGCTAGTCATATTGACCATGTGTGCGGCGCCTGTCCCGGCGCCTGTCGGGCTTGCCCCAGGGCGGGGTTAGGCTGCGGCTAACGCGTTGGTCGGGGCGAGCAACGCGAAGGCAGCCAAGGTGATCCCGCACGAAATCCTGCCGTTCCTGATAAGTCCCAGCACCTCGCCATGGCTGTACCAGCGCAGCCGGCATCCTGTTTCATCCTCGACATGGCGCGACTCGATGGATTGCAGCAAGTGGCTGGTCTGCCAGACGGCCACCTTCGTGGTCAGGATTCCCGTGTCCGGGCGGATGAAGCCCAAGAGGTGCCCGGATTGGTAGGTGAGACCGGTTTCTTCCACAAGTTCACGGGCAGCTTCGGACAAGGACAGATCATCGGAGCCGCCGCGCGGGAATTCGAGAGTGACCTCGTCTATCGGGTACCGGTGCTGCTCGACAAATCCAAGATAAGGGATGCCCCGGAAATTGGCGTACGGCACGGCGACGACCCCCAGCCCCGTACCCAGGGTGACCCGCGAGTAGCTGCCCCGCGCGCCGTTGGGAAAGACGACATCGTCAAGGTCAACCCGAATAAACGGGTTCTCATACGCAACGTGCGTCCCGACTCGTTCAATGGTCGCGGGTGTTACGACGGGGGCAATAGCCAAGGCATCTCCTGATTCGGGGTGGTCAATCAAAAACATGCGTAGATCCTGGAAGGAATGGTCGCCCGCCGCACACTGGATGTACATGAGCACACCAGTTTCGGCGGCCGCAGCCGCCAATCGAGAAAACGCTCGCACGAACGACGGAAGGTTTGAAACGAAGCCGCACGGGGAAGCCGTCGGTGTTGCTCTCGCCGCCGCAACGTCGCACCCCAAGCCGATCACGGCCACCGTCATTTTCGAGCGATGGGATGGCCGGGACAACGCGATCGAGGTAGGCCGCACCGAGTTCGATGCTTCTCGCCTGCTGGCTGAGCTCACCGTCGAACAACGAGGGGCACTGCATGAAATGGGCGACTATGAGTCCTTGGACAACCTGTTCCATGAAGGGGTCTCGCGTGGCCTCCTGCCGGCCCATGAGGACCCGTTCACTGTCCGGGTCGCCATGCGCTCCAGGAAGCACTTGAGGAAAACCCCCGCTATTTTGATGACCCAGCATCCATCCCCGACCCTCCGCGACACCCGGAAGCCATTCTGAGTCGGCCGCTAACTCCCTTTGAGCTTGGCGCGCGGATGGACTCAGACACCGGCTTTATCTCCGGGCGCACCGCCATCACCCTTGATGGCCTGATCGCCGATGGCCAAGAAGAACATAACAATATGGTGGATCGCCTCATGGTCGGCAACCTGACTTCCCTGGAAGGGATTTCCACAAAACCTGTCGGGGTCACAGCAGACGGGAAAGTCATCCTGGAGATGCGCGGCTGGGCCGGCGACATCGACCAGTACATGGGCGAGGACCAGCGGGCTGAATATGAAGCTGGCCGGGTCTCACGGGCCCAGGATTAGCCCCATAACAACACGCCCCGTCACCTATTGAATGCGGGGCGCTTTGTTATGGTCAGTGCCTGCGTTCGGCAGTGATGCTGGAGAAGGTGTTTGGCGTGAAGTAGCAGTCCCGCTCCACGACCCGGTATCCACCCAGATTGACGGCCTCCAGCTCGGCCAATGGAATGTACCCCCATTCCCCTCCTCGCCCGGTCGGGTCAGAGTATCCGAAGGCCTCGTTGGTGATGGGATCCAGTTCGGTCACGTACCAGTCCGCGGCACCCGTGAAGTAGTGCAGGTGAACGACTTTCTCGGGGAAAGGGGCCCCATCCGTCTCTCCGAGGGCGGGGATCTTCTTCCGGTCCGATTTTGGTGCATAAAAGTTGTGGCCGCGGATTCTCCGCTGGGTTTCCGCCGGCTTCGCCGCCGCGGCGAGGGCAGACTCCTCGGGTTCCAGTTCGTCTGCGAATACGCTGCGGACAGCGCCTGAATCCAGCCTGACGGCGGTGAGAACCCCGTTATCCTCCAACCCTTTGGAAGTGCCCAAGGCATGGTCGCCCGTCGACGGATGCGTCCAGACAACTCGCGCTCCGGGAGTGTTCACTGCCTCAGCCGTGTCGACGTCCATGAATGTTCCGTCGCCTGTGCCGTGCAATGACAGGCTGATGTTTGATTCACCGTGGTGAAATTCCCGGAACTTGCCATCACCGTGGCGCCGGACGTTGCCTTCATTAAAGTTGCTCATACCCTCCGGTGTGCGGCTACCAGCCATCGTCGTCAACGGTGACCGTACCGATGGCATACCGTTCCCGGCGACCGGCCCTCCGGTTTTCGTCGAGGAGGCGGTCATATTCCTCCCGCGCGTCCTCGACGGTTCCATGGAGTTCACCGAATTCGGTCAGCCCTGGTTGACCTGAAGCCTGGTTGAATTCGACAACGATGTAGCCGAACACCCGCTCCCCATCAGGACGCCTCCTCATCCCACGCGGAGTCGTGAAGGATGGTGACCGGAGAGTCCGGGAACAGGTGGATAAGCCATTCGGTGTCCCTGGGGCGGTCCTCACCCGCAGCGTGCCAGACGGTGAACCCGCAATTCTCCCCGCGCAGGAAAACCTGGCCACCCACCATCACCACCGAACCGGGGCCCAATTCGTTGAGGCGGCCCGCGAGAGGGTACAGGCGGCTGGGACTGAGGATTTCATGATGGCGGTATCCACCCTTCCAAAGCGCGTCGCCAGCCTCCTGGGCGTCCTCCCAGCTGATACCCCGAGAGCCCTGTTCGGTGGCCGCCCAGATGGCGTCATGGACCCGGTACCGGGGGTTCGCCCTACGCATCGGTGAGCCCGTCCCCAGCCCTGGTGAAATCCTGCTCCGGGACGCCCACCCCGCGGATGTGCCCCAGCTCTGAGGGTTCGATCCAGTAGGACGTCACAGGGCCGTCCAAGACGGTGGCTAGGTTCGCTCGCATGTGGTGCCCGCACAGGTAGATGTCACCGCGTTCGTACGTGAAGATCGCCTGGGCAGCTCCTGGGCAGCGGTCACAGATGGTCTGCCGGTTGAGAGGACTTGCCGGGTCTTGGGCCTTGAGGGCTTCGTTGAGCTGGATGGCCAAGGGTGAGAGCGGCTTTTCCAGTGTTGCGGTATTGGTCATGGAAAGCATGTGTGCGGCGCAGTTGGCTATCGAGAATCCATGTGGTCGGCGCTAGACTCCCAGCATGTGCGGACGATTCGTAATGCCCAGGGCCAGCGCAGATCTGGTGTCGATCTTTCACGCGGCCGGAGCCAAGGGCCCCGAGGTGATGCCGTCGTGGAACGTGGCACCCACCCAGCGAATCAATATCGTCACCGAGCGGTTGCTTCCGGACGCGGCTGAGACTCAGCGCATGGTCGAGACGGCCCGGTGGGGTCTGGTTCCCGTATGGGCGAAGGATACCAAGGGTGCAGCCAGGCTGATCAACGCCCGCAGTGAGACGGTCACCGAAAAGCCTTCTTTCAGGTCGGCCGCAGCGAGACGTCGCGGGCTGGTCCCAGCTTATCTGTAGCTCGCTAGTGAAGTTTCCTTATCGGACCAGTTCAGGCCCTTGAAGACGCGGCTGCGAGGGAGCCGCCTTAAGGATCCAAGAGCCCTTGAGTTGATTCAGCATTTATTGATGATTGGCGTTATTGGCGTTGACGACGGTTGCAACAAAGTCTCTGACGGGTTCGGGGAGCGGAACCACTGACAGCGGGACATCGACGGTGCTTCCTCGCTCGGAGGGCGCTGGTAGGAGCGGAGGCACGCCGAGAACCGGATATCCGCCCGCTCTCGAAGTTTCGTTGATCAAATGTGCAAGGGTAATGATGCGATCCATCAATGCAGGTTCGAGTAAGGGCATGAGTTGCTGATTTAGGGCTGTCATGACCGGGAGGACTTCAAAACACATGGCCAGGGTGTTTGGGTCTTCGGGTAGTTCTTGGATTTCTTGCCGAATGGCTGCCTTGGCATTTGAGGCCGCGAATTTGTCCCTTAACAGGTTTACTCGCACGTCATAGTTTGGTGATCCATTGGGGCCGGTGGTGGCGTTGAAAATGAAGGTGAGGAGGCTCCTGGAACCGTGGGTGATGGCGTTTCGAAGATAGTACAGGATCCGGTAGGCCCCGGACTCGTCGTACGTTTTGTTGAATATTTGTCGGGCCTCCGTCCTTTGGGTGGAGTCGACACCATACTTGCGGTCTATCTCTGAGTAGATGTGCTCCTCGAACATTTTGATTGCCGCGCAAACGTTGAGCATCCGGTATTCCAGTTCGATCCGGCGGCTGTTCGGATCCCGCGACATTCCAGACGCCTCCGCATATATCCGCTGCAGGCTTTCGGCAAGGTCATCCAGGGCTTGGGTCATGTAGACAATGAACCCTTGGATGACGTTGGTGACAGTTTGAATGGCTTGTTGAAGATTCTCCAACTCGCCGGGCGCGAGCTGCCTGACTACGGTCAGGACCTTGCCAGGGTTGCCGCTGGGTGAGATATGTTCAGCGTCTTCGGAAAGCGCGAAGAGCACTGGCCCGACCGGGTCCGGTGGTAAGGGTGCGTTGGGCCCTGATTCAAAAGTCATAAGCGCCGTTCCACCAGGATGGTGTTCCGCCAGGATCCGGCGTGGGGGCCGTAGCTCATGCGGCCAACGCGTTCGCGGTGCCCGATCCGCCGGAAGCCGGCCTTTTCGTGCAGGGCCAGGCTGGGAAGGTTTTCGGGGAAGATTGAGGACTGGATGGTCCAATAGCCGAGGTCCCGCGCCCGTCCGGCCAGTCCCTGGAGCAGTACCAGGCCGAGTCCCCGTCCGGCGGTGGCCGGGTCGACGTAGACGGAGTGTTCAATGACTCCCCTGTACTCGTCCCGGGTGGAGGCGGGTGTTGCTGCGATCCAGCCCCGAACCAGGCCCTCGTCGTCGGTGGCGACAAGGCTCAACCCTGGGATCTTGGAGGTGAAGAACTCCTGGGCGGTGGGAGGTGCGGCGATGAAGGTGGCATTGCCTCCGGCGATCCCGGCGACATGGATCGCCTCCACGACGCCCCAGTCAGCGGGCATCATGTCCCGGACACCGGGGCTCACAGGGCCAGGATGCTTTCCGAGACGGCATCCAACGCGCCGGGCACCAGCGAGTAGTACGCCCAGGTGCCGCGCTTTTCCCTCGAGAGGAGGCCGGCGTCAACGAGGATCTTCAGGTGGTGGGAGACGGTGGGCTGTCCTAGGTCCAGCGGTTCGGTGAGGTCGCAGACGCAGGACTCGCCGGAGGCCTCGGCCTTGACGATGGAAAGCAGGCGAAGCCGGTTCGGATCGGCCAGGGCCTTGAAAACCACCGCCTTCTGCCGTGCCGCCTCGGCGCCCAGGGCTGGGGGTGCTTCCCGGGAGGGGCAGGCATCGCCCGTTTCCGGCACGAGGGTGGGTAGCGCGTTCATGGACCCATTATGCCTGAATATTGACCGCCTTCAATATAGGAGGATGGTTTGTTCGCTTTGGGGCGTGCAGAAATCTGCGGGACGGGCGGGACGTCTAGGAGGCTGTGGTTTCCAGGGAACGTGGGAGAACGGTGTCGCCCGCGCCGGGGGGTGCCGTGGGAAAGAGTAGTGCGAGAATTCCCAACCCGACGGCCGCGCCGGCTACCTGGGCGAGGATGAAGGGCGGGGCGGAGGATGGGGCGATGCCGGCGAAGGTGTCGCTGAAGATCCGGCCGGCCGTCACGGCGGGGTTGGCAAACGAGGTTGAGGACGTGAACCAGTATGCGGCGCCGATGTACGCGGCCACGGCGGGTGCGGCGAGGGCGTCCCGGTTCGTGGCGGCCAGGGCAAAGATCAGCACGATGAGCCCGGCGGTGGCGACGACCTCGGCGAGTAGGTGCCCGCCGCTGGCGCGGTCCTTGCCCGAGATGGCCGTGCCGATCCCGAACATGGCGTTGGCGAGGACACTGCCGGCGATACCGCCCGCGGCCTGCGCGGTTACATAGACGCCCAGCTCCGCCAGGCCCAGCCCCGAGCGGTGGCGCCGGCCCAGGAACCAGCCCGCGGCCGAGACGACGGGGTTGAAGTGCGCGCCGCTCACCGGTCCGAGGACGAGGATCAGCACGGCCAGGCCCAGCACCGTGGCGGTGCTGTTCTCCAGCAGTTGCAGCCCAACATCACGGGGTGAGAGCTGCTGCGCGGCGATCCCGGAGCCGACAACGATGGAAACAAGCAGGCAGGTGCCGAGCAGCTCTGCGATGGCGCGGCGCCACAACGGCGGATGGGGTGAAGTCATGGAACCAGCTTGACGCAAGAAATTAACTCAGTCAAAATTGAAGCAATGAATATTGAGGAAACAGATGTCCTTCGGGTGCGGGTCGCCAAGCATGCCGCCCTCGCCGATCCCGCACGGCTGCGCATCGTGGACCTGCTCACCCTGGGAGACCTGTCCCCCACGGAGCTGCAGTCCGAACTCGGCATGCCCTCCAACCTGCTCTCCCACCACCTGCGCACCCTCGAAGAGGCCGAGCTGGCCATGCGCCACCGCTCGGAAGCCGACAGGCGCCGCAGCTACATCCAACTCGCCCCCGGCGCCTTGGAGGGGCTGGTGCCCGGACGGGCGCACGGGGCACACCGCATCGTGTTTGTCTGCACCCGCAACAGCGCCCGTTCCCAACTGGCCGCAGCCCTGTGGCGACAGGCCAGCGACATCCCGGCCTCCTCGGCCGGGACCCACCCCGCGCCTCGGATAGCGCAGGGCGCCATCGAAACCGCCGCCCGCCACGGGCTTGAGCTGGCGGATTCAACACCCCGCCCATTGGAGCAGGTGGTACGGGACGAGGACCTTCTGGTGACAGTGTGCGACAACGCCCACGAGGAACTCCCCGGACTGAACGGCATCCACTGGTCCATACCGGACCCCCTGCGCCTGAACACCGCCGAGGCCTTCGACGACGCCTTCGCCAACATTTCCCACCGCATCAACGACCTCGCCCCCCGCCTCTACGCCGCCTAAACCACCCCGCCAACATATTGACAACCATCAATATGATCGTCAATACTTCTTACATCGACAATCATCAATGTCATGAAAGTGGGCGAGGGTGCGGGCGCGATGACCCCGACCAGACCGATCCAACCCACCCAACTAATTCCAGGAGAACCCGTGAGCACCGAAACCCTCAAGAAGCCCTCCGTCCTGTTTGTCTGCGTGCACAACGCCGGCCGCTCCCAAATGGCTGCCGCCTACCTGACCACACTCTCCAACGGGGCGATCGAGGTCCGGTCCGCCGGCTCCGAGCCTGCGGGATCGGTCAATCCGGCCGCGGTGGCCGCGATGGCTGAGGAGGGCATCGACATGTCGACCGAGATCCCCAAGGTCCTTACCGTCGAGGCCGTGAAGGAGTCCGACGTCGTGATCACCATGGGCTGCGGGGACACCTGCCCGATCTTCCCGGGCAAGCGGTACGAGGACTGGGAACTGGAAGACCCGGCCGGGCAGGGCGTGGAAGCCGTCCGCCCCATCCGTGACGAGATCAAGGGCCGCATCCAGGCCCTGATCGCCGAGCTGGTCCCGGCCGCCAACTAACCCGCCCGGGAAGGACAACCACCATGTCTGAACAGCTCATCATCATCGGCTCCGGCCCCGCCGGCTACACGGCTGCCATCTACGCCGCCCGGGCCGGACTCGCCCCGCTAGTTGTCGCCGGAGCCGTCACGGCCGGCGGTGCCCTGATGAACACCACCGAGGTGGAGAACTTCCCCGGCTTCCCCGCTGGGATCCAGGGACCGGAGCTCATGGACGGCCTGCAGGAACAGGCCGAACGATTCGGAGCCCGGATCATCTTCGACGACGTCACCTCCACCGCCCTGACCGGACACCTCAAGTCCGTGGTGACCGCGGCCGGGGAACGGTTCCAGGCCCCGGCAGTCATCCTCGCCACGGGCTCCGCCTACAAGGAGCTGGGGCTGGAGGAGGAGAAGAAATTCTCAGGGCACGGCCTCTCCTGGTGTGCGACGTGCGACGGGTTCTTCTTCCGCGACCAGGACATCATCGTGGTCGGCGGCGGGGATTCCGCCATGGAGGAAGCCACCTTCCTGACCCGCTTCGCCAAATCCGTCACCGTGGTCGTGCGCCGCGGGGAACTGCGGGCCTCGAAGATCATGGCCCAGCGCGCCAAGGACAACCCCAAGATCCGCATTGTGTACAACACGGCGATCACCGCCATCCACGGGGATGCCAAGGTCACCGGCGTGACCGTGGAGGACACCGCCACCGGGGCCGCCCGGGAATTGGCGGCCACCGGTCTCTTCGTCGCCATCGGCCACGTGCCGCGCACCGGGCTGGTTGCCGGGCAGGTCGAACTCGACGATGAAGGCTACATCCGGGTCGATGCCCCGACCACGGTGACGAACCTTTCCGGCGTCTTTGCCTGCGGGGACGCCGTGGACCACCGCTACCGCCAGGCCATCACGGCCGCAGGGACCGGCTGCGCCGCGGCCCTGGACGCCGAACGCTACCTCGCCGCCCTCCAGGACGCCGATAGCATCGCCACCGCCCTGGTGGAAGAAACCACCCACGCCTAGGAGCCCACAGGGAGGGAGGTGAAAGCAATGGACGGGAACCGCTGCACCGAGACAGGCTGCTGCACCAACGACACCGGCTGCTGCTAACTGGCAGGCACCACCCCCGTGCCCTGCCATGGCAGCACCCGGCAGGGCACCCCAAAACCCCCACGCAACCAGTTGTGAAGAATTCAAGGAGAACGACGGACATGACGGACACGACCATGACGGACCACGGAAACGAGCTGCCGGTTGCCATCATCGGCGCCGGCCCGATCGGCCTGGCTACGGCGGCGAACCTGATCGAACGCGGCCTCACACCCCTGGTCTTCGAATCCGGCGACCACGTCGGTGCGGCCATCCGGGCATGGGGCCACATCCGGCTGTTCTCCCCGTGGCGGCACAACATTGACCCGGCCTCCCGCCGCCTGTTGGAACCCACTGGCTGGACCGAGCCCCGCTTCACCTCCCTGCCCTACGGCGCCGAACTCGCCGAACAGTACCTTGAACCGTTGGCCGCCGTCCCTGCCATCCAAGCGGCCCTGCACCTGTCCTCCACGGTGACGGCGGTCAGCCGGGCCGGGATGGACAAAACCCACTCCCGCGGCCGCGACGGACGCCCGTTCCTGGTCCGTGTGGCAACCGCGGACGGGACGGTGGCCGACCACCAGGTGCGCGCCGTGATCGACGCCTCCGGCACCTGGGCCCAGCCCAACCCCCTCGGCCAGGCCGGGCTCCTTGCACCGGGCGAGGCCGAAGCCATCGCCGCGGGCCTCATCACCGGGCCCCTGCCCGATGTCACCGGGGCCGGCCGTGCCCGCTTTACCGGCAGGCACGTGCTGGTCATTGGCGCCGGCCACTCCGCCGCCAACACCCTCCTCGCCCTGGGCCAGCTCGCCAAGAACGAGCCCGGCACCCGGGTCAGCTGGGCCGTCCGCGGATCCGACGCGTCCCGCCTCTACGGCGGCGGGGACCTTGACGGCCTGCCGGCCCGCGGTCAACTCGGCACCCGCCTGCGCGGACTGGTCGAGGCCGGACACATCGAACTGCACACCTCCTTCACCACCACCTCCTTCACCACCACGGGCGAGGGGTTGGCCGTCACCGGCACCACCCCGGGCGGGGACGTGACCCTGGACGTGGACCTGCTGATCCCCGCCACCGGGTTCCGCCCCGACCTGGACATCCTGCGTGAAATCCGGCTGGAACTGGACCCCGCCGTGGAGGCACCCCGGGAGCTGGGGCCGCTGATTGACCCCGAGTTCCACTCCTGCGGGACCGTCCCCGCCCACGGCGCGAAGGTCCTTGCGCACCCGGAGAAAGACTTCTACATTGCCGGGATGAAGTCCTACGGCCGGGCGCCGACGTTCCTGCTCGCCACCGGCTACGAGCAGGTCCGCTCCATCGTCGCCGCCCTGGCCGGAGACCAGGAAGCCGCGGACCAGGTCCAGCTCGAGCTGCCTGAAACCGGGGTCTGCTCCACTGACCTTGGCGGCAGCTGCGACACCCCCACCGGGACGGGTCGGGACGGGTCGGCCGTGTCCTGCTGCGCCGCCCCGGAACCGGTGCTGATCGGATTCCCGACCGGCCTGGTCCACGGCCGCTCCGCCACCACCGACTAAGGGAAGAAGCCCGCCATGAGGGAGCACCGCGAAACCGTACTGACCGGCCTGAGGGACGACACCGCCGTCCTGGAGCGCATCAGCGGGGACCTGACCCGGAAATTCACCGGCATCTTCGCCGCCGAGACGGTCGAACGCTACGTTTTCGAGTCCTACACGGCCCTGGCCCGGACCTCCCGGATCCGCACCCACCTGGCCTCCACCACGGCACGGTTCGCCGCCGACCGGCTCAAGGCCCTGGCCCAGTCCACGGGCGCCATCGCCCGGGACGTGCCCGAAGTCCTCTTCGTGTGCGTGCACAACGCCGGACGCTCCCAGATGGCGGCCGCCCTGCTGAACAAGTACGCCCAGGGCGCGGTGCATGTCCGCTCCGCCGGATCCGCACCCGCCGCCGAGCTGGAACCGGCCGTCGTGGCCGCCCTGGCGGAAGCCGGCATCGACCTGTCCCAGGAGTTCCCCAAACCCCTCACCGATGACGTGGTGAGGGCAGCCGACGTCGTCATCACCATGGGATGCGGGGATTCCTGCCCGATTTACCCCGGCAAGCACTACCGTGACTGGACGATCGGAGATCCTGCCGTGAAGGACCTGGCCGGGGCCCGGGAAATCCGGGACGAAATCGACCTGCTGGTCACCGAGCTCCTGGGCGAACTCACGACCGCCAGCAAGAAACACTGAGGGAGGGTCCGTCATGGGCGAGCAAGCAGTCAGGGCACGTTTTGGTGGTTCACCGGTCATTGTTGGTGTCATTCCCGGCCAGGATCCGGCCGTGTGGGACAGCGCCCTGGAACTGGCCGGCAGCTGGTCCGTGCCGCTGATTGCCGCGTACGTGGATCCGGCCAGCTACCTGATCGAATGGACGCCGGGCAACCAGGTCCTGCCGATCTCCCTGGACCCCGTCCTGGACCCGGACGATGACACCGCCATCGACGCGGCACATCTCAAAGATTCCCTGACCGCTGCAGCAACCGGATACGGCACAGCCTGGTCTCTGCGGGTCATCGGCGGCGACCCTGCCCTGGCGCTGGGCCGTCTGGCTGAAGCCGTTGGGGCGGCCACCATTGTCATCGCGGCCCGGCGCCCGGGATTCCTGGCGAAAGTCGATGAACTGGTCTCCGGATCCCTCATGCACCGCCTCCTCACCACCCAAACCGTCCCGGTCCTGGGCATCCCTTCCCCGGACGTGCAACACCACTTCCACTCCCACGGCTGAAAGAAGAACCCCCGACGATGACCAGCAAACCAGGTGTCCTGTTCGTGTGCGTGAAGAACGGCGGCAAGTCCCAGATGGCCGGCGCACTCATGCGCCACCACGCACAAGACGCCATCACCGTCTACACCGCCGGAACCAACCCGGGATCATCACTGAATGCCCAGTCCGTGGAATCCCTGGCCGAGCTGGGCATCAACATCACCGGCGAACACCCCAAACCCCTCACCGCCGACATGCTCGCCAACGTCGAGCTGATCGTCACCCTGGGCCGGGAGGCCGTCGTGGACCCGGTACCGGGGATTGAGATCCGCAACTGGGACACCGAGGAACCCTCGACACGCGGCATCGAAGGCATGGAGCGGATGCGCCTGGTCCGGGACGACATCAACAGCAGGGTCCTGCTCCTGGCCAAAGAATTGGATGCGGGCACTGGGGAGTAGTCGGCGGGGCGGGTCCCCAAAAAAAGATCGGGGCAGCGCCGGTCCGGTTCATCCCCCGGGCCCTGCCTGGGGGCCGGGATCCGCATGGCCATTCCCCGGCTAGGCATTGGGGAGGTGGCGCCTGAGGGAAAGTATTTGTCCGTGGGCGGCAGCCAGCGCCTGGTTTAGTTCGGCCAGTTCCTGGCGGTGTTGGGCCCTTTCGGAAGCCAGTTTGGCGGTGAGGGTGCGAATAATGCTGCTCGTATCGATTCCTTCCAGCCCTGCGTTCCTGCCGGCGGCAGCGATCGCGGCTGGCGTTTGTTGTTCGCGCAACATGGTGATGCGGGCCCTCAGATCCGGGGTCCGGTAGAGGAAGTCCTTGGATACCCCCGCCGCGGCGGCGACTCCCTCAAAGGTTATGGGGGTCTGGGCGCGCAAGACGGCTTTCAAACCTTTTTCGGCGCGGAGCAGGGCCGCCTCGTGTTTGGCGCGGGCCGCTTGGCGCAGGTTTCCCGGGTTGCCGCTCACGGCCGGTGACCTGTCCGGACGCCTTGGCCGCCAAGCATCCCGGCCTGTTCCCGTGCCTGGGTTGCCGGGGCGGGAAGGGCCGCGGCCGGTTTGGATCCTCCCGTTTCAAGGTTTTTTACGATGGTGCTCAGTGCTTGTTGTTCACGCCGCCGCAGGGTGAGCCACACATGGTTTTCGGACATCGGTTCCCCAGTCCGTTCGCGGTGGATTTCCTGTCGCTGGTCGATGAGCGAGTCCAGGGAGACGAGTTCGCTTTTGTGGATGTCCAGAAACCGCTCGTCGGTGGCGAAGAGGTCGCAGGTCAGGCAGGCGTTGCCCTTCTCGCACGTCTTGGCTGGCGGCAGGGTGCACCAGCCGTTGGGCAGGACCCTGTCTGTGCGTGTGTCCAGGAGCATCAGGTCGTAGAGGTCCTCGGCGTCGACGGCCGATTCCGTGGCGGTGCTGGTGATCTTCTTGTATTTGAGGAATTCCGTCTTCGCCGTCGAGTCCAGTGTCTGGGCGTAGTGCATGGTCATTTCCGGTGTTGTGTGGCCCATATAGCGTTGGACCACGTGCAGGGGGACACCGGCGTTGAACAGGCTCGTCGCCTTCGTGTGGCGGAACCGGTGGGTCTTGCCCAGGTCCAGGGGATCGCCGGCGGCGTCAGTGAGGTGGGCGCGGTCAACCAGTTTCGTCAGTTGTGTCCTGAAGACATGGGTCAGGTAGGGATTTTGGCCGCGGAGGTTGTTGTGCCGGCTCACAAATAGGTAGGGAGGATCCGCGTCGGCCCCGATCGTTGCCAGATGGGCGTGGAGCCAGGCCTGCTGTTCCTGGATGAGTTCGATGACCTCCTGGTCGACGAAGATGGTGTCCGGGGCGTCGTGGATCTTGGTTTGCTGGTATCGCAGCTTGGCAAGGTTGTCTTCCAACAGGGTCAGGGGGCGGGCGTCGAGCATGCATATCTCGTTGATCCGACGTCCGGTGGTCATCATCAGCAGCAGGATCCGCATCGCCTGTGGATCCCCGAAACCGCCCTCGGCCCGAGGCAGTCCCAGCAGAGGTGCCGCTGCCTTGATCTTGGCGAGGTCGGCGTCGCTGTAAAGGTAGCTCTCATCGAAATGCTCCTTCTTCGAGCTGCCAATGTCGCCGGGGCGCCAAAAACGCAGGTACTCCGGGCTCAACCCGTCCCACCGATCGTCGTCGAGGGCGGCGGCGGCCTCGTCGCCGTAGTCGTGCATGAACGCGTAGAAGGCCCTGACCGTGGATGTTATTTGACCTATACTCGCCGGCGAACGTGGCTTGTCGCGGTTGCGGATGCCGTAGTTCGGGGTCGATCGGAGCTCCGTGAGGAATTCCATCATTAGCCCGCGAAGCTGCCGGTCGTCCTGGACGAGGCGGGGGCTGGTCAGGCCTCGCGCCATGGCGAAGCGGGCGAACTGGACGAGGGCATTCTTGGCCCCGTGCGCCGTGGACCATGCCAGCTGGCTGGATTCCATCATCGACTTCACGAAGTACATGCCGCCATGGCGCAGCCATGCCGGTTCCATGGTGTGCCAGTGGATGGCCTTCTGGCCGGACGGTTCCTGGGTCCGTCGGGGGATGCGCGGATCCATGGTCAGGTCCCACACTTCGCGCTGCCACCACGGGCTGGTGTCATAGGTGAACCAGAGAATCTTGCAGGCCCGGTCCAACGGTGAGACATAGGTGCGGAAGGTCTGTGGGTTGGGGAACGCATGGGTTCTCTTGACCCAGGTTCGGGAGAGTTCAGCCTTCCATTGTGCCGGTGTCCTGTCTGTCAGGCTCTGGAACGGCAGCCCGGCGGTTTTGAGCCGTTGCGTGGTTTCGGCCAGTTCACGCATCAAAAGGCCCATCGGCGCGCATGGGACCCGCCCGCCAAGCTCGATGATCCGCCAGATCACGAACATCATCTCCCGCTGCATCGGCTCCGGGATCCCGTCCAAATGGAAGGGGCCGATCTTGCGGTGGTAGAACGCAAAAGCCCCCAGATGCTCCGCCGGGACTGTGGTTCGCGTGTAGTGCAGCAGCCTCAGCCCCGGCGGCACCAACTCAAGCAAAGCGGCATTGACCGCCAGGGAGTAGGGATCGGGATTGAGCCGGTGCAGCCAGGAATACGTGCTTTCATCCGAGCGTTTCATTGCCTTCCCTCCATCTGCTGGTCACGGCCTTCCAATCGGCCAGGGCCCGCAGTTCCTCGTCTTCGGTCACCCAGGCGTACGTGTTCAGGGTTGTCTGCACGTCCGCATGCCCGAGCCGCCGGCTCACGACATGAACGGGGGTGCCCGAAAGGAGCAACGCGGTGGCGTGTGTATGGCGAAACCAGTGCGGCGACCACCCGGCCGGAAGCCGCGGGCCCAAATCCCGGCTAATCCGGCCCACCAGCTTGTAGATGGTCTCGGGTCTTTGGGGGCAGAAGGTCCCCTCGCCCCGGAGGTTGACGAAAACATAGGCCCGGTCCATGTCCTCGACCACGAGATTCATTCCCAGGTCACAGAGCCGCCAGACGTACTCCGCATACAAGCGGTCCAGATCGTCGCCTATGTACAGCTTGCGGTATTTGCCGCCCTTGACCCGCTCACCCAGCGGGTGGGGCCGCGGGACCACCTCGATGAAGGGATTGCCACCTCCGCCGCTGTGCCAGTCCCTGTGCTGCAGGGACAACGCCTCACCGATGCGCAGGCCGGTCTCCTCCAAAAGGCTGAAGAAGAGCCGGTCCCGGACCGATCCTTCCCACGCTCCGGTGTGCGGGTCGCGGCGGGCACACGAATCCTTGATGATCGTGAGCTGCGCTGGAGTCAATGTCGGAGCCGACCGGCGCCGGCGGGCAACCTTCACCGTCGCACGCCGGTTGCCGGCCGGGCGGCGGATGTGGTGAAGGAACGACTTATACTGCGGGCCGAAGTCCGAAGCCACGGAAAGCATTGGCAAGATTGACAGACCACGCCACTGATGAAAAAGATAAAAGGAACGCACCGCCTGCAACCTCAAAGCGGCCGTTGCATCGGAGACAAGAATCGGTGGCGGCGGGCCGATCGTTGCAATCTCAGGGGGCAGGCCAGTCCTGAGCCAACCCAAAAACCCGGTCAGGTCCTCCAACCGGACGCCGTCCCACGCCGTTCCCTTCAGTCCCAGAAACTCGCACCACAGCACCATCCCGCGGGCATAGGATCGAACCGTGTTCGGCGACGATCCAATCTGGCGCAGGTATTCAAGAAATTCTTCAACCGGAACAACCGGCAGGAAATCATCACCAAGAACAGTCCAGGTCGGGTCCTGGCCATCGAGGGTGACACGTTGGATTCTGGCCATGTCGGCACCTTCCAGACGCTGCTCCCACCAAGCATTCCCCCGTTTGCCGCCCACGGCAACAGCGGGTTTCACCTCTTGCCGACGTCAAAGACATTCAAGAACAGGGCCGGATAGCCAATTCTTTAACAGGATCTGACGACCCGCCCACGCACTCAAAGGCGTTGAAGACGACTGGCCAGGCGTACCGGATAACCCGGCGGCGGGCTACTACGAATGGCAGGTCACCCCCGAGGGCAAGATTCCCACCTATCTTCACCCCGAATCGGACGATGAACTTCTCGCCTTTGCCGGCCTCTATGAGTTCTGGCCTGACCCGGAACTGCCGGAAGGCCATGAGGACAAATGGCGCATGACCGCAACAATCATCACACGCGCTGCACCCGATTCACTGAGTCATATCCACGATCGGACTCCCGTCATTGTCCCCACCAGCATGCATAATGAGTGGCTTGATCCGGAGCTGACTGACAAGAGTGACGTTCGAAGCCTGATCGCCGCAATTCCAGACCCCAAGCTCATACCGACCGTCGTTGCCGCTGAGGTCGGGAATATTCGGAACAACGGCCCTGAACTCATCAAGGGCGTCTAGCCCGTCCCGCAGACGGCATCCGCGGCTTACTGTCCGTAGATCGTGAATTTGGTTTGGATGGGTGCCTGCGCAACCGGGTCCAGATCAAACCGGCGAAGTGACCCGTGGCCAAGCCCATCCGCCGCATCCTCAGCCAGCTTCACCGCATTGCGCGCGCTCAGTCCTTCCCTGGGATCCCCGTCGTAGCAGGCCCGGATAGCATCCTCGGGCAGGAATCGACCGCCTTCGACATACTGCTGGCGTCCGTCCCACCATCGGTCTCGGGCTCGTTGCAGGGCGCGCTCCAGAGGGAGCTCGACGTCAACAACGTCCAGACCGGCATATCCTCGATCGAACAGCTCCGTAATGTACTGCGTGCACAGCGGCTCCCACCGAAGAGTGCCGTCGATGATGATGTTCTCCCCTGCCGCCATCGAAATATGGCGGACAAGGTCTCCAACCCTGTTCGAAGCGGAATGGACGTGGGCGGCCAGTTCCCGAATCTTTATGGGCCCGCCGTCGGGCAGGGTGGGGCCAAGGCGATAGTCGAGCATGCCGTGGGCTTCAGCGTCTCTCAGCAATAAGTCTTTAGCAATATCCGGGTCGATGAGCCGGTAGCCAACCAGATTGAGACTTGAGAGGACCGTGCTCTTGCCGGCTGCCGGTCGACCCGCACTGACGACCACGGCACGTCCGGCTTGAACGACGTCTTGCTGCGCGGACATGTAGATTCTGGCAGTTCTGACAATGGCCTCATCGTCGAAGTACCGGCCCAGCATTTCTGGCGGAGTATGAAGATCACCACCAGGCGCCAACAATTCGGTCAGCGCGCGGTGGGTCTCCTCTGATTCATCGACCGACAGCACGGCGGATTTCGTTGAATTCTTCGTCCGTCAGCATCTTCTGTGCGTAACAAGAGACAACCTGATCCCAGGTCCCGGGGATTCGTCCTTCGTGCGGATACGGGGCCTCTTCACCGAAGGTGTAGTGGAAACCCTTAAGGTCGGCCACCATCTTGGTACGGTCGGTGTCATAGGCCGTGGTCCGGAGAATGATTTCCTCGGGGTCTTGGCTGAGGTCGCCACCGCGTCGCTCAATGGCCTTGAGTAGCCGTGAAACCCTGGCTTGGCTGGTCATCAGGAGTTCGGCAATCGGGCGCTGTGTGAGACCTCGGTCAAGGGCATTCTTGACGGCGCGCATCTCATCAAGCACGTCAACCCGCTGACGTGCTTGACGCTGAATAGCCTCTTGCCGGATGCTATCGAGGCTGCTGTCTGCAGTGATCATTCGGCGCACCTCCTTGAGTCCAAGACTAGCGAGTGATTCATCGTGAATCAAGGTGATGACAGCCCTCTCCTCATTGGCGCGGGTTCATGCTTCGGGCCCTACTCATTGCTCCGCCCCGTGGCGTGGGGGTCGGTTGCCCATTTCTCATGTTCGTCCAGGTAGTTCCGGGTCGTGACCGGGCTGTTGGGTTCAGCTGCTGCCCGTGCCTCCATTTTGGCCATCAGTCCGACGGCGACGTTCCACGTATCGATTGTTGAGGGAGGGTTGGCGCCGGCCGCGCGGGCAATTTCCCGCAGGTATTTCGGCGTGAAACCCAGCAGCGTTGCGCCGTCAATGTTCCGGTCCCACAGCCAGCGTGCCAGCACCTTGGCCTTGGCTTTTCGGTTCGCCTCGGCGCGGGGCGAGTTCTTGAAGGGGTCAGGCTTTGGCGCAGGGGGCTTGCTGCTCGCACCGACGTATTCAGGCCGCCACTGCGACTCCTCGTCGAGGTGGTTGCGAACGACCAGTGGCGAGCTTGGTTCACTGCTGGCCCGTGCCTCCATTTTGGCGATCAAGCGGGCTGTTTCACTCCAGAGGATGTCCGTTGGTTCGGCGCCGGCGGCAGTGGACAGCACAGCCCTGCGCTCTTTGGGGAGACTGAGTAGCTCTTCACTGCCGAATCCGCGGTCCCACAACCACCGGGCCAGCGCCTGGACGATCTTCCGATCAGGTTGTTCCGCGAAGGGAAGTTCGCCGTGCTTGATGGCAATTTCGGTGGTTGTGAGAATCTGGTCAATTTCGGCCAAAAAGTGGATGGGAAGGCTCACCGCATCAGGGCCGTCGATGAGCTTGCGCAGGGCACGCGTCATTTGCCGGTAGGCGGCTATGGTTTGGGATTCTCGGGTCATGGTGTGGTTCCTTTCTCGTGTTCGCGTTGTTCTGCGCGGCGATGTTCATTCGGGTCCGACCCGCCGAGGCTGGTGGCTTTGGTCGGATACCACCCCACGGGAGCCCTCTGGATACCCAGTGCAAGGACGGGCGGGTGCGTCGTCCGTCGCAGTTGCCTGCCGAGGCGTTCGAGGGCGGCGTTGGCAACGAGTTCATTTTCATCGCCGGCCAGACGTTCAACCGTCCCCATCTGTGCGGCAGGGTTCGCCGCAACAAGCTTACGCACCAGGAAATCATTCGTGTCTTCAGCAAGCTCCGCCAGGGTGGAGGCCCATGCGCTGGGGTTGGCGGCGACGTATTCACGGCACCAGCCTGCATCCGAGTCGCAGTCTCCACGGTCCCCTGGCAAGTGGATGAGTTCCTGGAGCCGGGCAGGGCTGGTAGCCGTGTCCCTCGCCTCTTCGCGCCTGGTCACCACATCGGCTCCCCGGTCCAGTCGGCCGGCATCAGCTGGCCTGCCGCCCGAACCATGGACTCGTGGCGGTGCCAGGTGGTGCCGTGGGTGGCCTCGCGGACCACATAACAACGGTTGCGCGCGTACCCGGCGATCGTGGCCGGGCCCTGGTACACAGCGGGTCGGCCGCCGCCATCAACGCTGTACACGTCGACGGCGGTTCCGATTTCAAGTTTGGCCATGATGTTCCTCCTGGATGGGGTGGGCAGTGTTTCTCAGCCTCCATGTGTGCGGAGGGGCCCAGATCAGTCCCCGATTGGCTTGTCGATGACCATGCGAAGCCGATTTTCCCGGATAGCCCGAGAAATCAGGTGCGGCTCAGCTGCATAAATGGGTTGTCCGCCGCCCGCCCGGTTTCCGGCCCAGATAGCCAGCAACGCGGCATTCATTGCGGCGAAGTCGCCGCGATCCCTGGCCATCTTGGCGGTCGTGGCAATAAGGTGTCCTGCGATCCTGCCCAATGACCATTCCGCGAAGCCAATAGGTGAGATGGATTCAGTGTTGGTGTGGTCACGGAAGGCCCTGTATCGCCTCATTAGCCTGATCATTTACTTGCCCTTTCGTTGAACAGTGAAATGGCTCCGTGGTTGAGAAGCATGGATGTCAACACCGGCCCACATCCTTGGCGGTGTTTTGGTCGGCTTCCTTCGCTAGCTCCTCGACTGCACGCGGGATTGCGGCTGTGAGCATGGTGGCTGCCTCGGTACTGACTCCGGGTTGTCCGCGGACGAAGATGATCCCGCAATTGCCGGTGATCCGAAATAGGCCCACGGTTTTGCTGGTCAGGGTGATGGCTGCCATCGCCTCCCTCCCCCCAAGGTTGGGCAGCGTCCATGTGGTGAACTTGCCTGCCTTGTCGAAGGAGTGCTTGGAGGGCATCTGCACCTCACGCAACCTGGTGTATCGGCGGTCCGCCCACGATTCGAAGACTTTCCAGCCGCCGAAGAATGCTGCGGCGACGGCAGCCAAGACGATAAGTAGGGCAGGGAGGGTGATGAAGCCGGTCCAGAAATCAATTGAAGGCATACCGTCCATGTGTGCGGAGCGGCATGAAAGTCGCTCCGCACACCGTCACGCGCTGGTTCGGGCTGCCCTGGCCTTGCGTTGGGCTGCCTCCCGTTCCCGCCATTCACGGGTGGACTCTGATTCGATGTCGACATGGTCGTAGTAGGTAACGTTGCAGTAGTCAGACATCGAATCGACGTCCTGGTTGTTGTAGGCGTTTGTGATCGCGGTAACCCGCTCGATCAGCTCCTTCGCCTCCGGCCGCATCCCGGGGGATCCCCAGCGGTCCGGCGCCTCAGGGTCAAGGCGGTCCGAGTCCGGGACGCCGCGGATCGACACCCGCACGGCCTGCCCGCCGGCAAACCTCTCAGACGTCACGGAATAGCCAAGACCCGCTGGCAGGTAATTGGCCGCAACGGCCTCTTTGAGGTCGGCACGCACATCCTTGGCGATGGCGGCGGCGTCGCGGAACCCGGTGTACTTTCCGCCGGTCACCTTGATGCTCTGGCCATAGCCGGGGCCGTGCTCAGGCAGCGGGGGCATGTACCCGTCCTTGAGGCGGCCTCCCGGGTGGGCGTCGGTGTCCTTGGCTGCGGCGACGGCCAGGCAATGCTCCAGCTCGTCGTCGCCCCCGTCTTCGCGCAAGTCGAGGGCCTCCTCGAAGTACATTCCGGCTTCCGCCGGGTTCAGGTTGGGCAGGCAGCGTATGAAGCTGGCTTTTGCCCTGTCGTGGCCGTCAGGCCCATCGTCAAGGCACATGCGGAGCCTCAGCTCGAGGGCGGGATCCTGGAAGTGGGCCATCCGGAGTGTGTCGGGCACGACGGCGGACCGTGGTGTCGGGTGGTCAAGGCTGACGGTTGATGTTTGGTGTGTGGCCGAGGCGAATTGGCCACCGTTGCCGGCCTGGCCCTTATCTTTCTTGCGGGCCCTGAAAGGAATAACGTTGCTCATACTTATTCGTGTGCGGCAATGCCGCCGCCGGCCCAGAAACAAAGGTCTTGATCGTTTCCAGGTGTGCTGGCGTCAAGCCCGTCACAGGGCATGGGCTGATCGCCAGCACAGGCACGCCCAGGGTCTTCAACCAGCCTAAGGCTTCCGGTTGGCGGTTGAGTTCGTCGTCAATCCACACCAGTCGATCCAACGGGACCATTGGCTGTGCCCGCTGCAGGGCACGGAGTTTCCACCAGTCGCCCGGTGAGTCACCATCGACTCCTGTCAGGAACGGCCAATCGGAACAGTCCAGGCCGATGGACGGCAAGAATTCACGGGCGTGATCTTCCCAGCTGGTCAGAAAATTGAACTGCACGTTCGGGAGAACTGACAAGACATTGAGTTCCCGCACAAGATCGTGGGACCACAGGCAGTCATAGGGGCCAACACGGGCATCCGTCCACTCGCCTGTCCAGCCGGCATTCGTTCGCGAAAGCCCTGAATGGGGCGGGTGCGGGCTGATGCAACCGTCGACATCGATGAAGACCTGCGTGGCCATAGGTGGGTCCGCTCGTTTGGACCGGCGGGTGATGACATCTTTTGGGACGTTGCGGATTCTGGAAGGCCAAGGACGGCCGTATGGCGTCGCACTGTTCAAAGGACCAGGTGACATTGCCGTCCCAAGTGCGAAAAGTGCTGTTAGGTGCCAGAGATAACCAGGAAATGGTGTCTCCTCACCTGCCCACTATCTGGCCACACATTGGCCAGATAGTGGGCTTGCGCGCGGACTCGGGGGCACTGCTCCGCTGGCAGAGTACAAAGAGTCGAACAGGACGCGTTCAATTGGCTCTCCACCAGGAGCCTGGTCGCAGCGACCGACCGCTGTTCCGGTACCGTCGATGGCGGTAAAGCGTTCAGCGGGGGCAGCTGGCTGTGAGGAGCTAGCATGGGTCGACTGTCCCAGTTTGCACCTCTGAAGTCGAAGGACCCGTAGGCCTCCCTCGCCGCCATGAACAAGGAGTCGGCGCTGGTTTCCACCCCCAAGGAGGCACGAAGGTCGACAACTTCCCCGCACGTGATCTGTCGCCCTGTACAGTCTCAAGTCTGCCATCGTGCAGCCGTTGCAGGCAATGAGGACGACATCGAGGACGCCCGACAGGTGGGGTGAAGACTCTTGAAAGTGGGTTTGGTGTGAAGGGTACTGTCGTAATACACCAGGTGCTGCGCCGCGGGCTGGGGCGGGGGTGGCACGTAGTTCATCCAGCGGCTGTACTTGATTCGGTGACCGGTGATCTGGTGCAGCCGAACACAGCCGTTGGTTACGGCATCCAAATACTTGGAATAACCCTTTTTCAGCACGCCTATGCCATTCGGTAAAGGATCCGGGGCCCAAGTGGCTTCGCACTCGGATGCGTAGGCAAAGGAATCGTGGTCGGACCATTCGCTGCCGCAAAGGGCCCGAATCCGACTTCGTTTCATGGCAACATTGACTTCATGAGCAGCAGCAAGGATGTTGGCAGTGCCTCCGCACGCCCTGATATCAGTCCGGGGAGCGTCTTTGCAAGGAAATTTCCGATGGTTGCCCGCTCGGCTCTCATTCTGATTTGGCTTTTAAGTCTCGTGGCCGTGTTCGTGTCGGCGCGGCACCTAGTCACCGGCAGCGTAATAGGACAGGACTCGCATGCTTACTGGCTAGCGGCGCAGGGTGAGCCTTCCTACGGCGCAGCCCCCGGGCAGAGGGACGCGTATCTGTATTCGCCCGCGTTTGTCGCTGCAATCAAACCCTTGGCGCTGCTTCCGTGGCCCCTGTTTTGTGCTGCATGGTTTGCTATCGAGGCGGCAGTCGTAGTTTGGCTGGTGAAACCCTTGCGGGCGTATTGGGCTGTTCCGGTGGCACTGTTGTGCATACCAGAACTCGTCGTCGGCAACGTATACATTTTGCTGGCAGCGACCGCGGTTGTCGGTATGCGGAAGCCTGCAGCGTGGGCCTTTGCCGTCCTCACGAAGGTCACCACAGGCGTCGGATTTCTCTGGTTCGCTGCTCGTGGCGACTGGAAGAGGCTGTTCCAAGGAGTTGGCGGGATGGTGCTTATCTTCGCCATCTTTTATGCGATCGATCCCACAGCGTGGAACGCCTGGGTGCGTTTCCTATTCAACTACAGGGATGGAACGCCTGACAGCAGTATCAGCTTCATAATGCGGTGTATTATTGCCGTGGTGTTGGTCATCGTCGGCGCCCGGAAGCGATGGGCTTTCATTATAGCT
This sequence comes from Arthrobacter sp. A2-55, assembly GCF_025548615.1. Taxonomy (NCBI): domain Bacteria; kingdom Bacillati; phylum Actinomycetota; class Actinomycetes; order Micrococcales; family Micrococcaceae; genus Arthrobacter; species Arthrobacter sp. A2-55. The sequence goes on from NZ_JAJLOZ010000003.1 coordinate 50,294, forward strand.
CCAGCGATGGTGCTGGCGTCGCCCGTCCTTGTCTCCTTCATACCGTGGACGATCTTGGCTGCCATACCGCGACTTCTCATGGAGACAAGTCCAGATCATCGGACCTCCTCGCAAGCCGATTAGAAGCTTAGGCAAAAAACTGATACAGACTGCCAAACCATTTAAGGGGCTCCAATAGAGAACAAGTCATGTGAGACGCGCTCTAAAAAATGCTTGGTCAGCGACCCACCTTAGGTGACCATGCGTTGGCGCTCCGCGCTTCTGTTGACGATTCAGGTGAAAGCAACAGGGAGATGATTCGAGGGTTCAAGCCAAATAACATAAGCCACATCGGTAAAAACTGGTTCACTTTAGTTGACACCCCCGTGCAATTCCCGGGATTATGTGGATTAAGTTAATCCAGATGGGACACCCACCTCGGTAAAGCACCCCGACCTCACTCACCTTACCAATTAGTGGGATTCCCCTGCTTATAGACAGTCATGGTTCTGTCTCGTTTCGGTGGTGCCCAGCCACCTGTGCGCGTGAGTCTTCTTGAGTGCGAAATACTACATATGGTCGGGGCGGCCCTGATCCATCGCATGGACCGGGGCCAATATCCTCGAAGCGATACTGTTCGGGCGGTTATGTGCTGAATATATTCATGTGGACAATCCCCAAACGACCGGCATGGCTGCCGGAGCGGAGCGTTATAGCAAGGGGGCAGCACGCGTGAATGAAGCAGAGTTGCTGCCGTTTGCCCGTTTTTTTACACGGTGGCCAGCTAGGCCGGGCCCGCTACCTAGAAGCTGCCTTGAATTTGGTCGGCCAGATTGCGAAAATTGACAAAAAGTGGTAGGGCTTAAGTTATGTATCTGCTGGGGGTACTAATTATTCTTAGGGTGTTGTCATGCAGACAGCGTTCCATGAGCGCCTTGCTTCTGCGGAGGTCTCTAAACGGCAGTGGTTGATGTCGTTTTACTATGGGTCTTCCGCCGTCGGCATTTGGCCGATCGTACCTGCTTTACTCGCAAATGGTCCAGCAATGCCCATGGCTGACCGCTTGGAAGATGAGATGCGTTCTATGCGCCTTTGAGGTACTCCTCCGCCAATTGGGTGACAGTAAGATCGCCGCACTGGCGCAGCGAGGTCAAGGCAAGTGACGCTTGCTGCAGGCTGCCATTCCGCAGGGATGCGATCACTTCCGCGCTGCTCTTCTCCAGTTGTTCTGCGCCTACCATATGGCTTGATGTGGACAGGCTCAGTGCCGCTTCTATTGCGTCGTCCAGGTCCTCTGCCACAATGGCCATGGACAATCTTTGGAATCGACCAGTCCACATGTCCACATAGTTACTGACAAAAGCTCTGGACATCGAGGTTTCTCCTCCCAAGGAATCCTCCAGGGATTTCAACTGGGCAATGTTCACCAACGGGAGGCGTCGTTGTGGCATGATTTGCATCCTCCTCCCGCCGCGTGCCGACACTACAGTCCAACTGTAGTTCCTGGTAAAGACCGAACCTTCGTACTCCGGCCGAATTGCCCATCTTCTACCGGAATCTTACGGATGTTCCAGGACAGTGAGAATCGAGCAAGTCTTTCACTCTGCTTCCCTGACCATTTTCCAAGTCTTGATGGCTTGTCCCATGAGCGCGTGTCGGACGAAAACTGTCTGGGGCTGTTAGAGAGAGGCCTCTCACGGCTTTCGTTCAGGCGCACACTCCGGGCAGCGATGCGAACCCCGCCAACCATATGGCTTTTTCCGTTGAGTGAGAAAGGAAAGCCTGCGCCAGATTCAATGGCGAGATACTCCACGAAGTGCCCCTTATGCCAACCTGCGGGCAACGCGCCAACCCCGCGTCGTCAAGCCCGAGAAGTCAGGCTGGCAACTCAATCGAATAGCCAAGCCGCGCAAATAAGAAGTAGAGAATCAGGCCGAATTCAGGCCCGGCTCAATACTGGCCGCGGGAAATCAGCATCGTGGTCATTGTGGGATGGTGTTCCGGCGTTGTCGTGAATGGCGCTAGTATTAGCGGCGATGGGACTATTCAGGTTGGGTGTCAAGCACGAACATCGATCTGGCGGCGTGACACGAAGTCTTTCATCGTTTTTTTCCGTAACGAGCCACCGCGGTGCTGTGGGTGTTTGGAACACCTTGGCCGTTGAAACAGTGGCTGTGCTCGTTGCGCTGACGCTCGCCGTAGTGGCTGTCTGGCATATGGCATTCTCCTCACGGTCCTGGATGCTGTATTACGATACGGAGACCGTCCTTCCGGCCATGATTTGGGGTTCGGGAACGGTGCAGCACTGGGCGTTGTCGGCGGTGTTGTTCCTTCCTGAAATGGCGTTGTACGGTCTGATCGCCCTCATGGGCATGAGTGTCAAAGCGACATTGACCGCGTTCGCTGTGGCCGACTTTTTCTTCGCTTACCTTGCACTGCGAATGACGGCTGGCCTCGTTGCGAAAGTCTCACGCCCGATGCGTGTGTTCGGAGCGTTGCTGGCGTTCACCGCAATCGTGGTGTTTGCATTTTTGGATGATTCACCACGCTGGGACACGTTTGAACTGGTGTCTTTGCTGTCGACTGCCACATACTACGGTGCAACGGTCATAGCACTGATTGCGACGATCGGGATCGCGGCAGCGCTTACAGCCCAGGCGCTTTCCCGCGGATGCCAAATCCGTTTAGCGTGCGGTCTCACGGCGGTTGCTTTCATTTCCACTGCCTCGAATCCCCTTTACCTTGGCTGGGTGTGCATCCCGCTGGTGGCAACATTGCTTGTATTGGCGTGGTCGCGGTTGCTGAGATTCCGAACGACCGCCAGTATCTCGTGTATCCTCGCGGCTTCGGCGGCAGCCGGGCTCGTGGCGAGGCTCCCGTTCGCCGGACTTATTACCAAGAGCGCGTCAGCGTACGCCGTACCCGGACGGGCACTGTCTACGGCCATTTATTATGTTCGCATGTTGACTGAACGTGCATCATCACTTTCCGGCTTCGCCTCGCTCGTTATTATGTTCATATTGATCATCTCAAGCGTCATCCTTTCCCGGCACTTCATCAGGCAGAAATCCTCGGCCGCCGCCCTCGTGGCCACTATGGGGTGGGTGAGCCCGTTGATAACGATGTGCGGGGCCGTGGCCCTTGGGGCAGTGGGGACGCGCTATCTTCAACCCCTGTTTTATGCCCCCGCAGTCACGCTTGTCTTGGTTCCCGTCCTCGTGCGGGCGAGTTGGCCAGCAGCAAGGTCGCGACCCCGGTTGTGGCGGGTGCGAAAGCCGGCCGTGATGATGTCGCTAGCAATGGTAGTCGTGCTGTGCTGCGGCTTGTTTGGGGTTGCGCTCTTTAGAAAGTCAGCGGACATTGACAGCAGCATCCGCTGCGTGGACGGGTGGATCTCAGCTCAAAATCGGGTGGGCGCGGGCCGCTATTGGACCATACGCGGGCCCAAGGCCTACCTCGCCAACCAATCCCTTCTCATCCAGGTGGATGACCACTTTAATGCCTATCCCTGGCTCGTTGACCGCACGGACTTCAACACCCGTTACGTCTCGTTCGTGATCCATGACACAACACACCCGGCGCCGCGACTTCCGCGAGCCGTTGGCCCCACGCACACCAGTGTGGTGCGTTGCGGGCGTTACACGATCGAAGACTTCCGAACCGCCGTGCTCCCTGTAGGTTCCGCGATCAGCACGCCTGTACCCTAGCCCGGATGGTGCCCGCAACGGCGGTGGTGAAGTCCTGGCTAAGTTGCTGCGACCTGGCAATGCCGGGGCCAACAGTGCCTTATGCCGATATCGGCATAAGGCACTGAGGACCACATCAAGATCTTCACCGCCGCGATCGCCTGGCTGCCCGACGCGTTTTACGACGAGGACGGCAGGTTGATCGGGGAGAAGATCCCGGTGCGCACCGACAGTGCCGGGGCCTCACGCAAATTCCTGCACCATCTGGCGTCCCTGGGCGTGCAGTTCAGCGTCTCCTACCCGGTGCCCGTGATGAAGGCGCCCATGGTGGCCCGGATCAATGACAAGCACTACTGGCAGCCGGCCCTGAACCAGGGCGGGAACGAACGCGAGGACGCCTGGGTCGTCAACGCCACAGACGTCCTCGGACTGGAAGACTGCCCCGAGGGCACGAACCTGTACCTGCGCGCCGAGCCCCTCCACCCCGGCGCGCAGGCAACCCTATTGGATGCGGACGGGCACCGGTTGACGGCTTTCTTGACGAACTCCCCGCGCTGGCACGGACCCACCCTCGATGCCCGCCACCGCGCCCGGGTCGCTGCGAGAACCGGATCAAGACGTTGAAGAACACCGGGCTGGGCAAGCTGTCGTTCTTTGACTTTCATGCCAGCCAGGCCTGGGCAAACATCGCGACCCTGGCCATGAATCTCATCTCCTGGCTGCAGCTGGCCATCCTGTCCAACGGCAACACCGCCCAAAGTTGGGGCGTGAAACGGTGGCGCTACCGGCTCTTCGCGACCGCCGGGAAACTCATCACCCGCGCCCGCCGCACCTGGCTCCTCATCTCCGAGATGTCCCCTGAAACATCCACGGTCGCCACGCTCCTGGCCGGCATCGCCCAGCTCAAGCACCGCCGAAAAGCCTGCCCGCGCCAGCCTGAAAACCCAGGCCCGGCCCCTCCAACCACGAGAACATCCCCCCGGGACCAGTGGAAACCGACGCCCACCCAGCGACAACAGGCCCACCAAACACGCCCAAAAACAAGAAAACGACCCGACCGGAAATCAAATCCCAGCCAGGCCGGCCACCCAACCACCATAAAAAATCCGGGCTAGTGGCCGCCTGTCACTTTCAAGGTCAAGTCCCATTACGTGGTGCAATTCGTCGGGACTGTGAGGGTCAGCTGAATTGATTATGCGGCAATGGGTTCGGCAGGCCACGACGGACGGTTGGGTCCAATCCCCATGCACGTGATTGCCGTCCGTAAGTGTCCACGAGAACGCATAGGAATACGTTGGAGCACGCGGGTGTCCGCGGGCAGGTTCGCCAGGGACATCCGATATTATTATGTGTTTGGGTTTCTCGGGCCGGGGCGATCCGGAGTTGTTCTCCAGGAACCGTTGTCCGCAGCCGCTCCGCGAGCGATCGCGCGCGTGTCCACTACACGAGACGTTGAGGAATCCTTGAACCGCACCGTATTGCAGGCCAGTCTGGCAGCTTCCCTCCTCGTCCTGTCCCTGATGGCGTCCGCCGTCGGGCCGGCCAGCGCGGCTGGGCCGACACCGGCCACCACGTCGGGCCCGACAGCCAGTGAGGCGGCGTCCAGCCTGACGCCTCTACCGGCTAACGTCGCATCGGAGAGCCCGCCCACCGCCCCGGCCACGGTTGCCCCCACTCCTCCTGCCCCCGGGACGGGGGTGCCGCCGTCGAAGATCGCGCACAGGAATGTGGCGGCCCAGCTGGCCGGGCACCGGCACTCTCCGGTCTGCGGGGCCCCGGCCAGGGATCATGCGGCGTGCGCGGCGGTCCTGGATGATAATGTGCGCTCCGCCTTGGGCACCCAGGCCACGACACCGTCAGGGTATGCGCCGGCCGATCTGCAGTCCGCTTACCGGCTGCCTTCTGCCACGGCGGGCAAGGGCATGACGGTCGCGGTCATTGACGCCTTTGACGACCCGACAGCGGCGGCTGACCTGGCGGTGTACCGCGCCCAGTATGGTTTACCGGCCTGCGGGACCGGATGTTTCACCAAGGTCGGCCAGGACGGGACGACTTCCCATTTACCTGCCGTGAATACCGCCTGGGCACAGGAAATCTCCTTGGATCTGGACATGGTCTCGGCCGCCTGCCCGAATTGCAGCATCCTGTTGGTGGAAGCTAACTCCACATTGCTCAGTGACCTGGGCACGGCCGTGAACGCGGCGGTGAACCTGGGCGCGAATACCGTGTCCAACAGTTACGCCGCCACCGATGACTCCTCCTCGCCCACCTACGATCGCCTTTACTATGACCACCCCGGAGTGGCGGTGGTGGCGGCTGGGGGGGATGCCGGATATCAAACCAACTATCCGGCCTCCTCCCCGGACGTGGTAGGGGTGGGTGGGACAAGCCTGTACCAGAGCACGAACGCACGCGGGTGGAGCGAAAACGCGTGGAGCGGGACGGGTTCCGGCTGCTCCTTGTATGAGGGGAAACCGGCCTTCCAAACCGACACCGGCTGCGCGGGACGCACCGTCACCGACGTCTCCGCGGTGTCCGACCCCGGCACCGGGGTCGCCGCTTATGACTCCACCCCAAACGGGGCCAGCGTGGGCTGGCAAGTATTCGGCGGGACCAGTGCCGCCTCCCCGATCATCGCCAGCACGTACGCCCTGGCAGGGCGCCCGGCCCCGGGAACCAATCCGGTCTCCTACCCTTATGGCCATCCGGCCCAGCTGAACGACGTTCTCGCAGGCAGCAACGGCACCTGCAGTCCCAGCTACCTTTGCATAGCAGGCCCCGGATACGACGGACCAACCGGGCTGGGTACACCCGATGGGACCAGTGCATTCGCCCCCTCGAGCGCGAACTCTATCAGCAGCGTCAATGACGTGCTCAGCGTCACTTCAGCCGGCCAACTCATGGATTCCCAGAACACGGGAACAGGCACCTTCGCCACGCCCACGGTGATTGGGACCGGCTGGACCGGGGTGAAAGGCCTGTTCGTCACCGACTGGAACAATGACGGTGTACCCGATCTTCTCATCCAGCACTCCAACGGGCAGCTGAGCGTCAGCGAGGGAATCCCCGGAGGCGGATTTAGTTCCCCGCTAATCCTGGGAAAAAGCGGCTGGGACCAACTGGACCTGACCGTCGGGCATTGGTCCACTGCCAGCACATACCCCGGTATCGTGGGCGTGGGCCAGCATGGAACGCTTCAATACTGGCCGGCAACCTCCACCGGGGCCTTGGGCCAGGGAACTATCCTGGCGACCGGCCTGACCCGCAATTCCATCACCATGCTCGACTGGAACAGCGACGGGAAGATGGACATCATTTCCCGGAATTACCGGGGCGAGCTGTATGTCAGTTATGGGGGGAACGGTGGCACGCTTAGCGGGGTGAGGAAGCAGATCGGCCAAGGGTGGAATGGCTTCAACCAGATCGTCCCAGCCCATCGCCTGACCGGATCTGCCAGCAAGGGCCTGATCGGGGTCACCCCCGCCGGCGCCGCTATCTATTATCCGATCAATAGCACCGGCGGGTGGGCCAGTCCCTACAGCCTGGGTACCCAGTGGGCCGCCACCGTGCTTTCCGGTGGACAAGTCCTGGTCCCGCTGCCGCCCATCATGCACAACGGGGATCATATCTTCGCCGACACGGCCGGCGCCCTCTGGGACGCCCCGGCCAGCGGGAGCAGCAGTTTTGACCGGCCCTACCAGATCGGCATCGGCTTCTATGGCGTCGAGAACACGTTCATTACCGACTGGAACGGCGACGGCCGCCTTGACCTGGTCGTCCAGTGGAACAGCGGCCGGCTCAACGTCTACCTGGGTGAGAACGGTGGCCTGACCGGTGGCCCGCTACTGGCCTCCTCCGGCTGGGGTGGCATGGTGATGAGCGTTGGATACTGGAATATACATACCTCCCACCCAGGCATCGTCGGATACGGCCACCTGGGCAACCTTTATTTCTGGTCGAATCCTCAAGGACAGAATCTGGGCAGTCCCACGCGGATCGGCAACGGCTGGGGCGGCCTGGGTTTGACCATGGTGGACTTCGACGGAGATGGTCATAACGACATCCTGGCCAAATTCCCCAACGGACAGCTGCGCCTGTACCGAGGCAACGGCTGGGGTGGCTTCGTCTCCGAAACCCGAAAGATAGTTGGTACCGGCTGGAACGGCATGCGCGGGATTACCCCAGCAAACAATTTCACCGGCCCCGGCATCGGCATCATCGCGCAGAACACGACCAGCGGCACCTATTATTACTACCCCATCCAGACCGGATCCTTCGGGACTAAAAGCACGGTGCCCTTCAACTAACCACCACCGCCGGGCCCGGCAGGGAAGACCGTGAGAAGAATTCTCCCGCCCCTTCCCGGATTTAGAGGAGCTGGTCAACCTCCGATCGCGGCTCCAGTAACGTGTTGGGTCAGCGCACTGGGTGTCCCCCACGTGCGGGGTGCCGTTATCGGGTAAAAACGAACGGTCCCGTCCCAGGAATACGCGAGAACTCCAGTGCTTCCGGTCCCGGCGAAGCCGGTGACGCCGGTAAATTGCCGGAAGGAAGCCCAGCCTGAACCCACCACCGGCCGGGCTTCGGGGATAAAGCTGCCTTTTCCGTTGGACCGGTAAAGGCGCATCGCACCCTGCCCGTCGACGGCCAGCAGGTCCTGGCTGCCATCCTGATCGAAGTCGACCATGATGATGCGCAGAGAACCCCAGCCGTTGCCGATCTGGCTTCCGGCCGAAAGCGCCGCGCCGGAATTGTTGGCCCAGTAAAACAGATTTCCCGTCGCGGTGATCCCCAGCACGCCCGGGTACGGCTGGCCCGTAACCCACGTGCCGGTTGTGATGCGGATGTTCGCCCACCCGCCGGATCCCACCGTGATCGGGGACATGAAGTTCCCGCCCTGCACGCCCCTATAAACTGTCAATGTGCCGGAGGACCATTGAGCCAGAATGTCCGGGATGCCGTCCTGGTTCCAGTCCAGGACGTGCAGGCTCTTCAATCCCGTCCACCCCACCCCCACCGGGTAGGGTGCCTGCAATTGTCCGTGGCCCGTGGCGGCTGAGTTCCAAAGGACGCCGTTGGCGTCGGCAGCAATGACGTCGTTCACGCCCGTCAGTGCCTGCCGAGCCAACAGCGTCTGGCTCCCGGCAACGATTGTTCCCGCCCACCCCGACGCGATGGAGGATGCGGCGCCAAACCGGGACGCGGACGTCGGATAGTAAAGGAGCGCCCCGGTTGCGGTCCTGGCCAACAAGCCTGTGGATCCGGCTGCCGTGTAGCCGTTGGCGGGGCCCAGACTGGTCATGGTATTCCACCCGGACCCGATAATGGGGCGGGTCTCGGAGATCAGGGAGCCCTTGCCGTCGGAGCGGTAAAGTATCAGGCGGCCGATATTGTCGATCGCGGTGATGTCAGCATTGCCGTCGCCGTCGAAGTCGGTCATGACCGGGTGCATGCGCGTCATGCCCTGGGCCAGGGTGGTTCCTGCCGTTAGCGACGTTCCGTTGGTGGTGGTGAAGGACGTGAGGGAACCGCCGGGCGCCTGGGCCACGATGGACGGGTACTTACCATCACGGATCCACTGTCCAACGGTGAGGTCGTAGCCGGCCCAGCCTGAGGCGGCCAACGTCACGGGTGTGCTGAAGCCGCCCGCGGCCGCACCAGGATACAGTGCCAGCTGGCCGTTGGTGCGCTGTACCAAAAGGTCCAATGTGCCGTCGGCGTTCCAGTCGGTGACGTGCACCGACTTGATGCCCGTAAATCCGGAACCAATCTGGGTGCCAGCGCCCAGCGTGGCGTTCACCACGGGGTAGCGCCAGAGTATGCCGGCGCCGTCCACGCTCACGACATCCGAGACTGATTTGATCGAGGGGTTCGGGGTAGGAACGATGGTCGGCGGCGGCGACGCTGGGAGGCTTGTGTTGATGTTTTCCCCGCCCGCAATCAAGTAAGGATTCCAGCCGGAGCCGACCACTGAGGGTGCCTCGAACGTTGACGTACCGGGGACAGGCAGATACCTGAGTGCGCCTGAGGTATCTCGTTGGAGCAGGCCGGTGGAACCCGCGCCTGCGAATCCGCTGTAGACGGTGGTGCTGGTATAGGCATTCCAGCCGGTGGCCACGGTTTTTCGGGTCTCTGCCATGAACCCGCCGGCCCCGTTGGAACGGTAAAGGCGCACCGTGCCCGAAGGGTCCTGGGCCAGCAAGTCCTGGTTTCCGTCACCATCGAAATCAACCATGGTCAAGTTCAAGGCCCCCCAACCGTTGCCGATCTGGGTTCCGGCATCGATCCCGCTGCCCGACGGGTTCTTCCACAGCCTCAGCTCGCCCGCGTCGGAGCGTGTCAGTATTTGCGGGTACTGGGCCGCATTGGCCCAATAGCCAACGGTCAACTGGTACCCCGCCCAGCCCGAGGAAGCCAACGTCTGGGGCGCGGCAAATCCGCCCCCCGACAGGCCCCGGTAAAGTGACAACGAACCGCCGCTCCACTGGGCCAGCAGGTCCAGGACACCGTCGGAATTCCAGTCAATCACCGTGATGGAACGCAGGCCTGTCCAACCCTGGCCAATCTGCTTTCGAGCCCCCAAAGCACCGGAGCCAGTGCCAGGGTAGTCCCAGAGCACACCGGTGCTGTCGGCTGCAACCAGATCGGCTGTGGAGCCAATGGATGGATTGCTGGCTGGCGGCGCAGCCGCCGAGAGGGCGTCGGCCTTGGTGGCGAAAGTGTTCAGGCTGGCCTGCGTACCGTTCCAGGTGTTTGAATCGCCGGCAAAGGGGCCCGTGGAGCTGTATTGCCACACACTGTAATTAGCCCAGCCGCCGGGCATCCACGGACTGCTCGTTCCATAGGCGGCTATGTGAAGAGGTTGGTGGGTGAACGCCGTGGAGTTGCCGGTGCAGTCCTGCCACCAGTAATAGTTCGTGTAAATCATGGGCAGGCGGCCCGTGCGTGCCTGGACCTGTTGGGAAAAGGAACTGATCCAGGCCACCATCTTCGACGCGCTCAGACCGTAGCATTCGGCCCCATAAGGGTTGTTTTCGATGTCCAGCAGCGGAGGCATCGTTTTCCCATCGGCACTCCAACCACCCCCGTTGCTGGCGAAGAAGTTAGCCTGCGTGGCGCCGTCGGACTGATCGGGCCGGGCAAAATGATAACCACCGCGCAACATCCCCACGCTGGAGGCGCCCGTGTACTGGGAGGAAAAAGACGCATCACGGAAGGAAATGCCCTCGGTGGCCTTGATATACACAAACCGGGCCCCCAGCCTCCACTGCGCCACCCAGTCGACATCGCTCACCGAATGGGCGGCATCGGACGTCTGCCACCCGCTGACGTCCATCCCCAACACACCCCCGGGTGCCACCGCCGAGAGCGGTTGGGCAAGCGAGGGCGACAACAGCGACTGGGCCATGGCCCCAACCGGCAGCTTCTGCCGGGTCGGGCCCTGCTTGGCCAAACCTATCCCCATGTAAGCGCCGAAGTTTCCGACCTCCGACGCTGAAGGAGCAGACGTGGGCGTCGGGGACGGGCCCGGAACCGGGGTAGGTGTTGCTTTCGTGGTGGACCCGGCAGGCACGGCCCCCGGGACAAATTGGGATACTGCCGTCGACGCAACGGTGGCCGGCGTTGAAACAGACGCGGAAGACGGCACAGGAACTGGACCCCCGGTAGAGGCACTGGCAGGGACCGCTCCCATCGCAACTACCACGGACACAGCGAGCAGCCCCGCACCCACAACACGAGCGGCACCACCAGAGAATGACCGGGACAAAACATGGGTCAGCCTGAGCCAAGGTGCAATCATGAAATCTTCTCCGGTTCGATGACCCAAAAGGTTTAGCCCAAAATCAGCGAAGCGCAGGAAAGAACCCCCAAACACGCCCCCCGGCTAACGTCGTAGCCATACTACTCCCGTGAAACTGGAGCGAACAATGATTCGCATGTTACGAATGGCGCCGGCCGCAGCCCCCAACCGCAGGGGAAACGTCGACACAGCCACGGGCGGCCCGGCACCTGATGACCGCCAGCCTGGGACCCTTCCGATTTTTCAGACACCCCCTCCATCAAAGAGTTGAACAACACGTCGTAGCCGTCATGTCCGGACAAACTCAGGCCAACTGAAAATTTTTGTCCGGCGGGCGTAACTTTTCCACTCCCCCCGGCGATTACATAACTGGAGGGCTGGGGCTCTCAGCCGGGCACGGCTACCACTTTCTTGGCCTTGGAGGTCTCATGTCATTCTTCACCACGCTGGTCACCAGCAAAATCGCGGCAGCCGCACTGGCCGCCGGGACCCTGGCCGTCGGCGGAACCGCTGCCGCCGCATACACCGGAACCCTGCCCACACCACTGCAGCAAAGCGCCCACAACATCCTCGGCGCCCCCGCACCGGTTCCTTCCACCACCCTGGCAGCATCCACCGCCACAACCACCACCGAAGCTGCGGCCACTACCGAAGCCACAGAGAAGGCAACTGCCGGCGCTACAGAGGAAGCAACTGCCACGGAAAGCCCGTTGGCCCTACCGGCCGGCCCGGACGCGACGGGACCGGCAGCTTACGGCCTCTGCCAGTCCTTCGCTCACGGCGGCCTCGACACTTCCTCCACCGCCTACAAATCCCTGGCCATCGCAGCCAGCGGCACAACGAACATCGCCACCTACTGCGCCGCGGTCCCCTCACCGGGCAAGTCCGCAAGCCACCGCCCGGCTGAAACCGGCACCGGCACCGCCGCTGCCACTGCCCACAAACCCGCCGTGCCGCAGCAGGCCGCCACCGGCACCGCCCACAAACCCGCCGTGCCGCAGCAGGCCGCCACCGGCACCGCCCACAAACCCGCCGTGCCGCAGCAGGCCGCCACCGGCACCGCCCACATCCCCGCCGTGCCGCAGCAGGCTGCCACCGGCACCGCCCACATCCCCGCCGTGCCGCAGCAGGCTGCCACCGGCACCGCCCACAAACCCGTTACCGGGCGGCGTTAGTACCAGCCAGCTGTCCTGTTGCCATCCGGGAAATGATCTGAGGGATTTTTCCGGACGGCAGCAGCACGCGAAGCCACGGTGAGGGCCGCTCAGCAGCTTGGTCTCCATGATCGGATAATGTGGCTATCAGGGGTGATTTTTGAAGGCATCGGCGACAGGGAACGCTTCGGTCTTCAATGACGCCTTCCGGGAGTACTCACCGGGGGTCTGTGCCTATTTACGCACCCGAGGAGTGGAAGATCCCGAGGCGGTGACCCAGGACGTATTCCTCGCTCTCTATCCGCGGCTCAGTGACCTCCGGGGCGGACCGGACGGGCTGCGGACCCTCATTTTCACGATCGCACACGCCCGCGCCGTTGATTCCCACCGCAGGCGGGCCCGGACGCCGGTCTCCATCGAATATGACCCATCCCAGGATTTCCGCCTTACGCCATCGGCTGAAGATCAGGTGCTCGATAACACGACGGACGCCCACGCACTGCTGGAAAACCTGTCCGAAGACTACCGCGACGTTCTCGCGCTGCGCATCATCGCCGAACTCTCACTGGAGAACACCGCCCGGATTATGAACAAATCCCCGGGTGCCATCAAGCAACTCCAACGCCGCGCGCTGTCCCGCTTGAAAGAATCCCTACAACAGGTACCAAAAGGCCAAGGTAAAGTGTGAACACCAATAATTTCCACAGCACCGAAGACCCCCACGACAAGCAGATCATCGAGAACCTGCTGGACACAACCGGAATGAACGACCCCGTGGACGCAGAACTGCTCACACCGGCCCTGATGCACGTCCGCGCTCTCGCACACGGCCCGCAGCCAACACCCCACGGCGAACTCGCCGCACTGCTAACAACCCCGCGCACAGCCCAAACAACGGACATGGATACCGTCTCAAGCCTGGAAGGTTACCGCAGGAAACGACACATCCGGCTGGTCATCGCAGCCACCGCACTCTCCCTCTCACTAGGAGCCAGCGCAGCTGTGGCGGCTGCCAACCCCGATTTCCGCGAAACCATCCATAATACCGTGACCACCCTCGTCAAAACCCTCACATCCGCCCCGAACGAACAGCCACCAAGCAGCCCGCCACGCCTCTACACTTCCGGACCTGCCACCCCGGCGCCCGTACAGCCCACCCGTTCCGGTACCACCGTCTCCAACGGACCGGCCGCGACACCGCCGGCAGCCTTCGAACCGCAACAGCACAAAAGTACGCCAGGCCCTCAACCCAACATTGGCTCCAACAGATCCCTGTCCACCAGACACCCCGCACCACAAGCAGCGGTCACACCCCAGCCGACGGGCCCGGTCCAACCCGCACAACCGGGCACCGGCTCGACCCTCCCCCGCCAACCCGTAGCTGTGCCTCCGCAACCCACCCACGCCCCCGCCGGCGCCCGTCCCACCACGCCTCACCCGCCACGATCTTAAAGCGGACCGGACTTGGGCCACGGTGTCACGCGTCGCAAGGGTTCGTGGAGGGTGGTCACCTTCCACGCCGATAAACCCAGGACCGGATGGTTTCTTCGGGAGGGACGTGACCGCTATTAGTTGGCGGCGGCAGGCTGATGACAGGCATGAAACCAAAAATTGACACTAAATCAAAGGAAAGAACCATGAACGCGAACGATATATCCGCGAGACTCTGGTACGCACGGAAAATATTCGACTATTGATTCTTAAACTCGAAGAAGAACTGCCGCCTTCAACGCTGGAGCGGTGGTGACAGCTCCACGCCGAGTCTCATGTCCTGAATACGGTGGCACAGCCTTCCAGGGAACCCCTGCCCGGTAAGAATTGGGGATCCGTCAAGTCGTCGCCGCCAGCCCTTGAACGAGCAGTCGTAAGGCCGGGTGAATTAGGCGAGCAGACCACGCACCTCGGACTATGAGTCGTGCCCTAGGGCACGCCGGGTTCATTCGGGTGCGCTGTGTGTTTGTGGCTGCCAGTGGCGGTGGCGGAAAAGCCGACTTGGGCGAGGGCTGCCCGGGCGCGTCGTATGAACTTCACACCCCGCCAGATGGCGTAGACGGTGGCTGCGATCAGGAGAATGGCTATGGCAAGGAGGAGCCAGGGGGCGTAGAGAATGTTTGTCGATGCGAGGCCGGTGCCGGCCTCGGAGGTAATGGCCGCTTTTGCGTGTCCCGTCATGGCCACTGGCGCATGCTGAAGGCGGGAATGCAGATTGATGCTGGCGCCGGGGAGCAGGTTTTCCGGGGCGTCAAATCGTAGGCGGGTGCCGGATTCGGGCCAACCCGTGAGGCTGAGGTCGGCGCGGGGGTGGAGTATGGTGTTGCCTGTGTTGGTGACGGGCAGGGTGAAATTCAGGTTTCCGTCATTATGGGTCCAGGTCAACTTACCGTGACTCATGGATTTTATGGCGGTGCCTGCGACTTTCAGGTAGATGCGCACGCCTTGGCGTTGGACGATGTTGAGGCGGACGGCCGTCCCGCCTTCGAGGGTGGTTGTCTTTCCCTGAACCATTGGTGCCTGAATGATCAACCCGCCGGAGTAGTCACCGGGCGGGGTGCCGGGAGGGACTGTGAGCCGGAAAGGAACTTTCACATCGGTGTTGGCCGGAATGGTGACCTGGCCGGTTCTAAGCTGTACCCACGCGCCGATACCCTTGCGCTGGTCTGACCGGGAGGCAAAGGCGAAGCTGCCCTGCGGGGTTGTTTGGCCGTCCACCGGGTACGTGAGCAGCGTGACCGGATGCGCGGTGTGGTTGGAAACGACCGCGGTAGCGTCGGCGGCCGCCCCGGGGAAGAGCGCCAGGTGGAAGAAATCCGATTCAGTCGAGGGACGGATACCCAACGCTCCATTGTCCACAGCCGCTGCCCGTCCGGTGGCAGCGAAAACGGCAAGGATGAGCAGAATTAGGGTCAGCAGGCTCCGCAGGGCCGGGCGCGGCATTGGGAATCGCCTGGGCATGGTGGTCAAAAATTATTCAGTCCTTGAAAAAGGCGCAGCCGTGGATGGCTGTCACCGGGTCGCAGCGGGTTCAGAGACGACGCCGCCAACCGCTCCACGGTAGATGGGCGCCTGCCTAGAATGGCGGATCGTCCGGCAGTCTTTGCAGGTGCCGGGCGATCCGTCTTTCATGGGTGATGTCAGCCGATGGTGTACGTCATGGTGGCCGTGTAGGGGTTCAGCGCCGAGGAGCCGACTACGCCGGAGTAGTTGGAGCGGAAGGCGTTGGCCGGGATCGCGATACTAAACGAGGGGGACACGTTGTAGGTTCCCTTATTGGGTCCGGTTGCAGAGATCAGCGCCTGGTTGGTGGTGGACAGTGCCAACGCCGGAGCGGTGATGCTGGCGGCCGAGTCAGCTCCGCTGCCAGCGGTGATCGTACCGGGTGTGACGGTCAGTGCCGTGGCCGGGATGGTCCGGGCGACCGTCTCAGCCGTGCCTGCTGCACTGGTGAAAACAGTGGTGCTGGCCGATACGGTCCAAGCGGCCCCGGTGCCGCGGGCATCAGTGATGGTCCACGGCGCGGACGTGCCGGCGGAAGTCTGGGTGTTGCTACCGTCCAGCGTCACGGCGGACAGCGTCGGGGCGGCGGTGGTCACAGTGAGTGAACCCCCGGAAACCGTGGAGTTGATCGTGTCTGCTGAGGCGGGGGAAAGCCCGGCGGCAACGGCGATCGCCGCAACGGCCAGGACGGCTGAGACCTTGGTGATACTACGCATATTTTTCTCCTGTGTCTGAAAATGCCGGATGGGTGGTGAAACAACCGCGCCGCGGCAAAACGATGCCGAAGCGTGGGGCTATTGGGCGTGGTCGTTGCCCGTATCGCCTCGCGGGGCGAAGGTCCGATCGGATGAACGGGGGTTGATTCTTGACGCTGTAGGGACGCTCGTGGGCAGCAGTGTTGTCCGTGAGAATAATTTTTCGGCAGTGCTCCGCGGGATTTCCGTTCGAGGGCTGGCACGGTTCATCTGTTCCGGGGTCAAATGCCCGGGAGCAGCGGCGAAGGCGTTGGCGCCGGAGACGGCACTTTGGCTTCGTCCTGCCACCTTGTTGTTGGGAGGACCGACGCGTTGGGCTAAAAGACCCGGACACCGAAGCGGTCCAGCATACGCGCTGGAAAGCACCTGTCATCCGGATTTTTAGGGAACCGGCGTCCCATGTGATTCCGAGGGGGGCTTCGACATTTCTGGGACCGTCGGTAGCGCCGGAAGAAGGAGACAAGCCGGACAGGTGCAGGACCGATACAACAGGTTTCATGAAATGCCTTGAGTACAATTTAATGAGAGTCTGGGTAGTGGAGCCACCCGACGACCCTCCGCGTTGATGAGGCCAGGATTGTTCCGTGGCCATGAACGGTCCTTGATGACCGGAGGGAGCAGTACCGTTCCAGGCTGAGCTTCCCCCATGGCAGCGGCACGGGTGCGTGCCCGTGCCACCTCCGGTGCTGAAACAGTACCCAGGCTGCCGGTCTTGGTCGTCCGCTGGTACTGAGGCCGTTTCCGGCGGCACCCGCTCTTCGGTGGCGATCACATCATCGGTAACCTGTGAGGTAGCGTGCTGTTAGGCATTGTTCCAGGTTTCAGATAATAATCCCGGGTCGTTTCGGCGGGCAAAACTGAACCAGGTGGTCCACGTTTGGTTCGGTGGAGGGCTTTTGCGATAATTCACTGTCCCTCGGTTCAGCTGGTCCGCAGTAGTCCTGGGGTTCTTCTCGGCTTGGCTCTCTGGTGACTGTGCTGCCAGGATTGCGGCTTCGAGCGAATGGTTAAGTTCGGCAAGGAACTTTTCTGATCTTTCGACGCCTTGTTCTGCCAGGCGCGACACTACGTCAAGCACCGCATCCTCGAACTTCTCGTACAGCCATTCCATGGCATGCAGGCCAGCGGGAGTGAGGGAAATCAGCAGGCCCCGGCGGTCATCGGGATTTGGGTCACGCTTGAGAAATCCATTCTTTTCCACGCGGTCCAACAGCCCCGTCATGGTCCCGGACGTTACACCCATCAGGATCCGAAGTTCCTTTGGCGCCATGGATCCCTCACTGTACAAAAGGTCCAATGCGGTCAGGTCGCTGTTACCCAAGCCAAGTTCCCGGCCCCGTTCAGCCCTCAGGCGCTGTCCGTTGGTAGCCAGGGCATGCAGCTCCTTCGCCAGGGCCTTCATCCCATCCCTTGCCCCTGCGCTGGTTACTTCATCCAATACGCGTGTCACTCCTTCGATAATCAACTCGCAATACAAGCTACTTAGCAATCATCATACTTGAGCATTTGCCAGTCAGAACGACGTCGTCCATGATCCTACAGTGTCGGTTCCTCGAAATTTACCGACTCTAGGCCTGTGCAACAAGTAAACCACGCAACATTCCGTTGGGCTAGAGAGTACGGCCGGCTGGGCGACGCCATTCGCAGCGAAACCAGTGTTTAACTCGAAATCCAAGCCTCTTGACCTTCTTGGTAAACCAACCTAGTCTTAGGTTGTCGCCCAAGTTATAGCTGCTACAGCATGGGGCGGCAGGTCTCCCCTTTAGCTCAGTGAATAGGAATGTTATGTTGCCCCTTTTTCTCACCCTTCAGTCCTTCCTAACTGCGACCAAGCGCCGCCTCAACCGCGAGGAGTCAGGCGCCACCGCTGTTGAATACGGCCTGCTCGTTGGTCTTATCGCCGTTGCGATCGTGGCCGCACTGGTGCTCCTGGGCCCCAAGCTCGCGACTCTGTTCACGAACGTCACGACCGCCATCCCGGCCGGCTAAGCCGAAGCAACGTGTGGGGCGGGCGGACCCAGACTGGGGGCTGCCCGCCCCTCATTACGTCCAGGAGGGATCGGATGGCTCGCACTCGGTCTGAAGACGGCGCGGCCGCAGTGGAATTTGCGCTCCTGTTGCCGATTCTCATCATGCTCATACTTGGAATATTGGAATTCGGACTGGCGTACAACGCGCAGATCACCGTCACGAATGCTGCGCGCGAAGGAGCCCGGACCATGGTGATCCAAAACAGCTCCAGCGCGGCAAAAACAGCCGTTGAAACGGTCTCATCGACGCTGGCACCGGCCATTACAGACTCGGAAATCACCATCACTGTCTCCAACGGGACTGCGACGTGCACCGGCGGGTCCACGGCCACCGTCAACATCCAATACCCGTTCCAATTTCTTACCGGGTTCTTCGGCACCGGTTACACAATGACTGGCAAGGCGACCATGCGATGCGGCGGTTAATTGCACCGGGGCTCCGGAACGAGCATGGGGCTGTCGCGGTTATCATCGCGCTGTGCATGGTTGCCTTGCTAGGTGCGGTGGCCTTCAGCATCGATGTCGGGGCAATGTATTCCGAACGCGCCCAGCTTCAAAACGGTGCTGATGCGGCCGCCATAGCCATCGCCCAGAGCTGTGCGGCCGGATCCTGCGGCGACGTCAATGCCACCGCACAGAACCTGGCCAACGTCAATGCCAATGATGGTGCGAGCAATATTGGCGCCATCGATTTTCCCTCATCAAACAGTGTCCACGTCATGACGACGACGAAGGACGCATCCACGGGTGCCGGTTCATTGGCACTTTCCTTCGCCCCAGTCCTTGGAGTCAAGACCAAGACCGTGGCCGCGGATGCCACCGCCGGCTGGGGTTATCCCGCCAGCGGGCCGGACAAGTTGGCCCTGGCATTCGCCCCGTGCGTCTTCAAACTCAATGGGGCCATTCAAGTTATTAGCCTCAGCGGCAGCGGTGGAAGTTCGTGCTCGAGCACCAGCCCATCCGGACAGGTCCTGCCGGGCGGTTTCGGCTGGCTCAACGATCCGACCGGAACGTGCAACGCCAACGTGAGCATCAGCAGCAATGCCCCCGTGAGTGGCAACACCGGCGTGAGCATCTCCGCACCGTGCGCGGCCGCGCTCTCCAATCTGGCAAACAAGACCGTCCTGTTGCCTGTCTACAGTGATATTGGCGGGACGGGGACCGGTGGCTGGTATGTCATCCAGGGATGGGCGGCTTTCAAGGTGCTGGGCTGGAACTTCACCGGGCCCACCACAAACTACAACAACAACACCTACCCCGGAGCCACCTGCCAGAACACGTGCAAAGGACTCATCGGCCAGTTCATTAGCTTCGTGTCGCTCGATACCAGCTTCACCACAGGGGGGCCGAACCTCGGCGCCGCCGTGGTCACCTTGACGAAATAGAGAACAGTGAAAGTCCGACTGCTTAGTATCCTGGCCGCCCTTGTCCTCGCCATAATCGGTGCCGGCCTGATTACCTCCTATGTCCAGGGCGCCGACCAGCGCGCCTATGCCGGGGCCGTCACCCGTAAAGTGCTTGTCGTTGACAAGCCGATTGCGGCCGGAACGTCCGTGAAAGTGCTCGTGGGATCCCTGCGAGTCCAATCCATTCCGGACGCAGCGGTGGCCGATGGAGCGATGAGCGCCCTGGATGCCACCACGGACTTGGTCACAGCCGTCAACCTGGTGCCAGGAGAACAACTGCTGCGCTCCCGCCTTGTCAGCCCGGCTTCCCTGCAGGCTGCCGGCACCGTCGCGGTACCTAGGGGCATGCAGGAAGTCAGCGTGCAACTTAGCCCTGACCGGGTGGCCGGCGGACGGATTGCCGCCGGGGACACCGTCGGGATTTTCGTTTCGTTCCCAGCATCGGCAAGCGGACCGGCCATGACACGCCTTGTCTTCCACAAGGTCCTTGTAACGGCGGTCCAGGGCGCCCCAGCCGACACCGGCAAACCGGGCTCCACCGCCGGCGCCCCCACCGGCAGTGAACTTGTTACATTTGCTCTATCCACAGCAGACGCCACAAAGGTTGTTTACTCGGCCCAGTACGGATCCATCTGGCTCTCCAAGGAACCGCCCAGCGCAGATGAAACCGGCACGGGCAACGTTACCCAAGGCAATGTGTTCCATTGAGCCGGTTTATCCTGATCACAGACAACCACGATTTCGAACAACGCGTTCGGAAGGCAATTTCCGGGGGCCTCGCCGGTGAACTGCAAACATTAGCCGACGTTGCCATTCCCGAAACGCCGCAGGACCTGCTTTCCGGCGAAGGGGAGGAAAGTACCGAGGTCATCCTGTTGGGTCCGGGCGTCGCGCCCGAGGATGCGCTGCACCTTGCTGCGGTCTTCGACGTCCAACGTCCCACGGTCAGCGTTGTCCTTGTCGCCGTCCCCGACCAGGACCTTGCATTGGCTGCCATGCGGTTGGGGATCCGCGACATACTCGATCCGGAAGCTGAGGAGAGAACGATACGTGTCCTGCTCGAGAGGGCTGGCCGCTCGGCCGCGACCCGGCACCGCGCCCTGGACGCGTCTTCTCCAAAGCCCGCCGACGCTGGACGCACCATCGTAGTCGCGTCTTCCAAGGGCGGTGTCGGCAAAACCACGCTGGCTACAAACATCGCGGTTGCCTTGGGCCGCATCGCTCCGATGTCCACTGTACTTGTGGACCTGGACGCACAATTCGGTGACGTATCCATTGCCCTTCAACTAGATCCTGAACATACACTTCTGGACGCGGTGACGGGGGCGGCAAAGCAGGACCCCATGGTCCTGAAAGCTTTTCTGAGCGTGCACGACAGTTCGATCTACGTCTTGTGCGCCCCGAAGCTTCCCGCCCACGCGGACCGGATCACCGGCCAGGACGTCGTGCATCTGATTGAACAACTTGCCGGAGAGTTCCGCTACGTGGTGATCGACACCGCGCCCGGCCTGGGAGAACAGGCCCTTGCTGCCCTGGAACACGCAACCGACGCCGTGATGGTGTGCACCATGGATGTTCCCAGCGTCCGCGGCCTGCGTAAGGAACTTGACGTATTTGACCAACTCGGTCTCGTTGCCCCGCATCGCCGAAAGGTTGTCGTGAATATGGCAGAACGGTCCAGCCCCCTCTCGATCCGGGACATCGAAGCAACCCTCCGAGGACCTGTGGAATCCATCGTTCCCCGGGCGAAGGAGATCGCCTTTTCCACAAACAAAGGCGTCCCGCTGCTGCACTACAGCTCCCGCGGTCCGGCCGTCAAAGCCCTCAACCGGCTCGGCGATAGTTTCCGTCCTGACTCGAAGCCCCGCAAAGGCATGCACAAACGAGCGGAACTGGCATGACCCTTACCGAAAGACTTGCCGCGCTCGGGGTGGGCGAGCCCACCAGTGCTCCCCGGCCCGTCCCAGCTTCGGCGCCCGCAGCACCCCCGCCTGAGGCGTCGTCCCCCCTGGACGCCTTGCTGACATTGAAGGCCCGGGTCGGGGCCGCCCTGTTCGAACGACTGGGCAGCCGTCTAAACGATCCGAACTTGGCCGAGGACGACCTCGTGACCTTTGCCCGAGACGCCCTGGCTGAGATCGTCGAAGCTGAACAGCTCCCCTTGAGCAGCACAGAGCGCCAACGGCTCGTGAGGCAGATCAGCGACGATGTGCTCGGGTACGGTCCACTGCAGCCGTTGTTGGACGATCCCAACCTTACGGAAATCATGGTCAATGGCCCCGACCAAGTCTTTGTCGAACGCAACGGGCTGCTCACCCTTACGGCTTCACGGTTCCGGTCCGAAGAGCAGCTGCGGCGGGTTATCGAGAAGATCGTATCCCGCGTCGGGCGGCGCATCGATGAATCCTCTCCGCTCGTGGATGCCCGCCTGGACGATGGATCCCGAGTCAACGCGGTAATCCCCCCGCTCGCGGTGAACGGGTCATCGTTGACCATTCGAAAGTTCGCAGCCGACCCGCTTAAAGTTCAAGACCTGATCTCTTACGGATCCATGTCCCACGAAATGGCTGAACTGCTCGATGCCTGTGTACGGGCGCACCTGAACATTATCGTCTCCGGAGGAACCGGGACAGGCAAAACAACACTGCTCAATGTTCTCTCCTCCTTCATCCCCACCGGCGAACGAATCATCACCATCGAGGACGCGGTCGAGCTCCAACTTCAGCAGCAACATGTCGTGCGTTTGGAAAGCCGGCCGTCCAATATCGAAGGAAAAGGCGAAATAACCATCCGAGACCTGCTCCGAAATTCCCTTCGCATGCGACCGGACCGGATCGTCGTCGGTGAGTGCCGTGGAGGGGAAGCCCTTGACATGTTGCAGGCCATGAACACCGGTCACGATGGATCCCTCTCCACCGTCCACTCCAACTCTCCGCGTGATGCAATCGCCCGGATGGAAACCTTGGTACTCATGGCCGGAATGGACCTTCCCCTGAGGGCCATCCGCGAGCAAATCGCTTCGGCGGTCAACCTGATTGTTCAGCTGACAAGAATGCGTGATGGCAGCCGCCGAATAACCCACATAACAGAGGTGCAGGGGATGGAAGGAGACATTGTGACGCTGCAGGATGTATTCGTTTTCGACCACTCGGCCGGGGTCGACAGTTCAGGACGAATACTCGGCAAAACGGTGTTCACCGGGGTTCGTCCCCGGTTCACTGACCGGTTCGCCGACTTTGGGATCAATATCTCCCCCCAGGTATTCGCCATGCAGGAAAGCCGGTCACGCTGATGCTTTTTGGTGCTGTCGTTTTGCTGTTTCTTGCCACTGCCGTGGTTATCTTCGGGGTCTTCAAGCCCGGTGAGGGATCTCTCCCCGCGGAGAGGCGACGCCCGGCAGACGCAACCTCCGAGAGCGGACTAAGCAGGATGACCGGCTCGGCTGCCGGTATCATCTCAGCCGCCCTCCAGCGCCTGGGCTGGTCCCGGGCCCTGGCCGCAGGGCTGGAACGGGCAGGACTAAAACTTGTCCCCGCCGAATTCCTTATTCTGGTCTTCTCCGGCATGCTCACCGTCCTGTTATTTGGCTACCTGCTCAGTGGAATCGGATTGGGTCTGTTGCTAGCCCTGCTCGTACCTCTCGGGGCCAAGCTGCTGCTGGGCCTTAAAGAATCCAAAAGACGGACAGCATTCGCAAACCAGCTGGACGACACCCTCCAACTCCTATCAGGCGGACTCAGGGCAGGACACAGCCTACTGCGCGCAATAGACGCGGTCTCCCATGAAGCGGAATCACCCACCAATGAGGAATTCGCCAGAATCGTCAATGAGACACGCCTGGGCCGTGACCTCAACGAAGCGCTCGAGCAATCAGCCGAACGCATGCACAGCGATGACTTCGGCTGGGCGGCGCAGGCGATCGGCATCCACCGCGAAGTAGGCGGAGACCTGGCCAGTGTCCTGGACCAGGTAGGCCACACTATCCGCGAACGCAACCAGATCCGGCGCCAAGTAGCCGGGCTGAGTGCCGAGGGCAAAATGTCTGCCTACATACTCTTCGCCATCCCCTTTGCCGTCATTGGCATCCTCACGCTCACCAGCCCGTCCTACATCGCCAAGTTCATACAGTCACCAATCGGATTCGCCATGATCGGGGCCAGCATCGTCATGTTGACCATCGGCGGACTATGGATGAAAAAAGTAGTCAGCTTCAAATTCTGACCGAAACTTGGGCGGCGCTTCTGACCCTCCGGACCTGTACTGCCAGTTACCGCCCCTGAAAAGGAGAAAAATGCCCGCCACGGTAATCATCGCCATCATTTTGGCAACCGGCTTTTTACCGTTCGCCATCTGGTGCCTGATGCCGGCAGACGCCGCATCACGCAGCGAAATCCGCAAAAACCTCTCCCGCGGAATGGAAGTAGCCAACCCAACACAGGATTCACTCATGCCTTCCCTTATGGCTCTGGGCGACCGTCTGGTTCTGCCCGCCAACCGCCGACTGATCGATAAACTGCTGGGCCTGGCCGGAAGACCACAGGCCTGGCCCCTCGCCCGCCTCGTAGTGGCCAAGCCACTGCTCGCCGTCATCGCAGCAAGTCTGGGACTTCTTCTCCTCAGTGCCGGCCCGTCCGGCCCCTTGCTGGCCTTAGTCATTCTCCTGGTAGCTGTCGCCTACTTCATTCCAGACCTGCTACTTTACAGCCGCGGCATCGAACGCCAAGCTGCCATCGGCCTGGAACTGCCTGACACCCTGGATCAAATGCTCATCGCCGTCGAAGCCGGCCTCGGATTCGAAGCGTCAATGTCCCGTGCCGGACAAAACGGCAAAGGCCCGCTGGCCGAAGAGCTGGTTCGAACCCTGCAGGACATGCGGGTAGGCATGTCTCGCCGGGAAGCCTACCAACTACTGGCCGAACGCACCGCCGTGCCCGACCTTCGGGCATTTATCAGAGCCGTCGTTCAAGCAGATATGTATGGTATTTCCATCAGTGCAGTGCTACGCGCCCAAGCGAAGGAGATGCGCACGAAACGACGCCAAAGAGCGGAAGAAAAAGCCATGAAAATACCGGTAAAAGTGCTCTTCCCCCTGATGCTCTTCATTCTTCCCGTCCTGTTCATCGCAGTCCTCGGACCGACAGTGATCACAATCGTCAGCACCTTCCTCTAGCGCCATCATGGCCCCCGATTCCCCGACACCGGAGAACGCAGCCTCCATCCAAGACGAGAGAACCCCGCCCAAGACCACCATGCGCAAACTGCACATCACCCGCCGTTTCACGTGTCAAAAAGGACCACCCCCGGGCACGCAACCGTTTCCGTGCCGACTCCTGCCGAAATCCTGGCGACCAGATCCGAGATGCCGGGACGCTGCAATCCTCACGTGCCAAACACGTTCCGGCAATGGCCCTATCGCCCGCCGCATTCCAGGCTGACATATTGCCACATGAGACCAGCTATGCAGGCCCCATCTCAAACGTACCTACCTTCCAATACGTCCTGTCATCCGGATTGGACCCGGATACCTGAAAAGAATCGGCTCCCGCCCCATGTCCGGTTCACACAAGCTCTCAATCCATCACGCGGCAAACCCGGAACGAATAGCAAACTCGAAACCGCTGGGAATCAAGGCCTTTTCAGTGGTTCTGCCCCCGTCCACGCAAAACCGCCCAATGGCGGTTCTCCCGCTGCGCTGACAACCAACGGCAGGGATATTCGTGTGTCGTCCGGGAAATTGGTGAAACGATGGCGCTTGGCATGATCCAACGGGTTCAGCAAATCCCCAGCGACGAAAGAAAGAAAAACGCTTGGTAAATCATCTTCCATGGCTCATGGCCGCCTGTTGTGCGATAGGAGCATTCACCGGATGGTTCGGCGAAGAAACAGCACTGAGGTGGACCCCCCATATAAAGTACCGGCCATCGCGGCGGGCAAGGTGGGCGACCAGCCTCCTGAGCATTGTGTTGTTTCTGGCCCTGGCCCTGAGGTTCGGCTTCACGGAAACACTACCGGGCTATCTCTTTCTGGCCGCCAGCGGGACCATCTTGTCCCGCATCGACCTGAAAACGAAGCTCCTGCCCAACCGGATTGTATGGTCGGCCTTCTGGATAGGGGCCGGGTTATTGACCCTTGCCAGCGGAACCGCCCACTCCTGGCCGAACCTTGCCAGAGCTGGACTGGGTGCCCTCATTCTGTTCTCCCTGTATCTTTTTTTGGCCCTGATTTCCCCGGCAGGGCTAGGCATGGGCGATGTGAAACTGGCCGCCGTTCTGGGCATGTACTCCGCTTATATCAGCTGGGGCACGCTCTTTGTCACCGGGTTCCTGGGGTTCCTCCTGGGGGCAATCGTTGCCCTCATCGTTGCTGTATTGGGGCAGGGCCGACGCCACACAACGTTCCCATTCGGACCGTCCATGTTCGGGGGTGCAATGATATCCATCCTCGGATCCGCGAAGATCGTCCCCTTCCTGTTCCCTCTGCTGCCAACCGGATACTAGCTGCAATTATATTCACGGGCTATCGATTCACCTAGAAATTCAACCAAGGACGTGCCGCAGAAAATTGACAAAAGTCTCCTATAGGTTTTCGAGAACAGGCGCGACCTCACGCCGCACTAACCCTCAGATCATGGCGTCTGGAATGCCATTATTACCTGCCCTCTATATATGTGATCAGTTATGTGGTATTGGTTATGAGAAAACTAATTAAAAAGATGTACTAATTGTTAGGACGGCGGCCAGGGTCTGATTGACCGTCCGGTTCCTAGTACTGGGTTGTCTTGCGCGTCTGGCTATCCGCTAATTTTCCTCAATACCTGGCATGTCCATCTCTGTGCATGCCTTCGAGCCACGGATAAGTGGCCCGCCAAGCAACAAGTTAGGAGGACAGACTATGCCAGATGTATCGGAATTTCTTGACAGGTTCCCCTGCCATCCAGGCACCCGGGCGCCGGACCAACACGAATCCGAACCATGTCCCCCGGGCGTCCCCGACCCTCAGGCCCGTCACCGATGGACAGAGGAAAGCGGCACCTACAGCCTGGCAAGCCAGCGGAACAATAATCCGCTGGCTGAAATTCAGGCGGTGATCGCCGATCTGAACTATCGCCTTGCCTACTACGTCCGTGGCCAGGACATGGTTGGTGGTTCTGTCCCAAAAAAGGATCGCCAAGCCCTCTCCTGGATGTGCACAACACTGGAGGATATTTCCGCCACGGTCATTGGCATATCCCACGCCCGAAGGCGTCGACCGTGCACCTTTGCTCGTTCCACTACCCAAAGGGAAGCCGGCACTACTGCAGACCCAACCCTGTCAGAGAGCCTGTTGACCGCAGACCACCAGATCGTCGATGACCCGCCCCGACCCGACGGCCGAACAACGCCGGAGAGCGGTCGGAGCCGGCCTTCTTGGGAATCTGAACTAGACGAGGTGCAGGACACCGGGCACCTCGGTAGGACATCTCTGAATCAACCGGTTGATGCCCTTGCAGGACCAACCGACCTGCTACAGCACGATTTTGCCGCAACAGCCGAAAGTCAATCAGAGCGGGGCGTTCGACGCGAATCACCACAGCGATACCGAATACACGGCGCCGATCAGTCAGGGCCATGTCCCGCGGGACAAGGAACAAGCACCGATCACACCGGGCGCTGTCAAGGATACGGAGGACGAGAGATGTTGATGGCAGAATACAACCAGGGATGGCGGAGTGATTCGAAAAGTCTTCTCGAGGCCATCGATGACCCCCAGATTTTCAGGGATCGGCTTCCGGCAGCACATCCCTTAGAGCGGGTATGGATTCTGGGTATGCTCGGCCGGTTGGAGGAGGCAGCCCACGAAGGGGAAGCAATCCTCGCTGTAGCCTCCAACCGGTTCCGTCCCCTCCTCATCCTGGCACAGATATATCAGCGGCAGTACCGTTGGCACGAAGCCGCAAAATTGCAAGAAGAAGCCCTGCAAGGTGCTCGGATACTGGCCCGAGAAGCACTTGTCCGTGAACAAATCGGAGGACGCCTCCTAGCTGAAGGACACTACCGTGCAGCGGCAGCGGAGCTAGAATGGGCAATGGATCTTTACCGAACCGTCGGCCGATCAGAGTCACAGACCAAAGCATGCGCACTCGCCCTGGGCAGGGCCCACGATGCAACCTTCAAACAGAATCAGTGACGAAACCAAAAATCTACGACAATAGCCCAATTTCATGATTGTCGGATTGCCGACCCTTCGGCAACATTGAGGCCCGTGAACCAGGCAAACAGCGCGTGCGCAGCCTGGGCCGCCGTTTTACCGGTGCTCATGCCAAGGCTGGCGTTGAGGACGATCCGGACGTCCGCCGCGTCCGCCTGACGGTTCTCTGGCCGTCGTGGGAGCTCTGTTCCGGACACCTGCAGGTGTGCCAGAATTTTGGGCATGTGGCCATAGGTGGTGGGTGTGAAGGCGATGGCCTGGGCGGAGCCAAGGTAAACCCGCTGGCCGCCGGTGCCCGCAATCCGCTCAAACGCCTTGCGGTCGGCACGGCGGACGGTCTTCGCGAAACTTTGCCCCAGCCATGGCTCCCAGGTCGGCGAGAGGCCGGAGGCAGGCTGGTGGGCGTAGGCGGCCACCGAAGCCATGGCAACGGCCACGACAGCGTCGAAGTGATTGCCGGGGTCGGCCTTGTCCACGAGCAGCACAATGGGCTGGACCAGTCTGTCTTCCATGGTCCTCATGTGTGCGGACAGGCCAATGTCCCTGCTCAGGTGCACCGGGCAAGGACATTGGGACGGGCTATTCGAAGCTCGGCACCCAGTTGACGGCCTTATCGAGGTCGATGCGATATCCGTCGTGGTCGTCTTCAAGGTCAACGAAGTCGTACCAGTAGGCATTGCCGCCGTGGGCTGTCATCAAAGACATGAACTGCTGCGCGTCTTGGCTTAGGCCGCCGTTCGCATCCCCTGGGTAGTAGTCGCCCAGCTCGTCCCCGTTGGCGCCAAACGCCGTCACGCATTCGATGTACAGGACGTCGTCATCGTCAATTCCGGTGTTACGGCCAGCTGGGTGGCCTCTGGATGGAGCCGGCGGATGTTCCGGGCCAAGAGGGATGCGGCCGCCAGGTCGCGCTGCTTCTCGGCTTTGCGGATCAGCTCGTCGGACAGTGTGATCATGGCGGCCAGGTCGTCGTCCTTCGGAGGATTTCCGGTGGCCTCGGCCAAAATGGCGTGCCGGAACGCGTGCAGTCCTCGATCGCTGGCCGTCTGGCCGGCCTGGTTGATCTGCTTGAAGGTCCGGTGGGCTGCCGTCTCGATTTCGTCCTGGTCAGCGGATGGTCCGTCCCCATCGTAGAGATCTGACTGGATACCTTCTCCGTCCTCCTCCCAGGCTTCAAGGATGGAGCCGTCCTGGCCCTGGTAGGTGACGACGATGCCACGACTCTCGCTGAGCACCATGTCGATCTGTGGTGTACCAAACGCCTCGGGCCACGGGTCTGTCGGCGTTATCGCGGCGGGCCCGGTGAGGGCCACGTTGGGGTTCTCGGTGTGGTGCTGGTGGCCGAACTGGCCTTCAGCGGTGCGGGCATTGTCACGGGCGTTAGCGGCTGCTGCCGAAATAGTGGTGGTCATGCCTGTCAGTGTGCGGCGGAGCGCACGGTTTACTGCCCGGTGCTCACGTGGTCGATCTGGGCGAGCCAGTCGACGGCGTCGTCATGGAAGGCCGCGGCATTCATGTTGGGTGCGATCGCGCCCTGAAGAAGCTTCTCCAGGATGGCGATCCGGGGGTCCGTGGGTGAGATGTCCAGGTAGTCGTCCATGGCGGCGTCGACGCATCCATTTTCGAAGCCAATGATGCCTTCGTTTCGGTTGTCGGCTTGGAGGGCCTTGAGCTGCCATGGATTCATGGTCGAGCTGATGATGTTGGCTCCGCGCACGGTGAGGTAGCTGGGGCATTGGGGGTGGTCGGTGGGCACGCTGTGGACCTGTAGCTCCACCAAGACCGAGCCGACGTATTTCGAGACGTTCATGACAGCCATGTGTGCGGCAGCCGTTCAGTCCGCGGTGATGAGCGTAACGGGCATACCCTGTTTCGCTGCATAGGCGGAGCAGTGGGTGGCACCGTTGGAATTGTTGCGGATGAAGGCGATGCAATGATCCACCCCGCCGTCGACTATGGCCGCGTTGCGGATGAATCCGGCCGCACGATTGAGCTTCCCGTCGACTCGCCAGCGGGCCGGATGCCGTTCGACGGGGAGTCCGTTGCGTTCCCAGAGTTCCTCGGCGATCCTGTCCGCCCCGGTCGGGCATGCCCCGGACACCAGGATGGCATCTGGGGCGCGATCGTTGGAGTTCCACCAGTCACGCAGGGCACGTTTGATGGCTGCCCGGTCCTCCCAGTCGCGGGAGCCGGTGATCAGCAGCCTGAGCGCCGTCACAGCGATGCGTGCCCGCCGGTGGATCCGAAGCCGTCGGTGCCGCGCTCGGATTCCGGCAACTCTTCAACAGGGGTGAAGACGGCGCGAACGTAGCGCTGGACGACGGCCTGGGCAATTCGATTACCGACGTTCACCTGAAAGTCGGTGTCCGTTGTGTTGTGCAGGATAACTCCGATTTCGCCCCTGAACCCCGAATCGATGGTGCCGGGAGAGTTCAGGACGGTGATGCCATTCTTGAGGGCCAGTCCAGAGCGGGGGTGGATGAACAGCGCATAACCATCGGGGAGGGCGACGGAAACGCCGGTTTTGACCAGGGCGTGCTTGCCGGCCGGGAGGACGACGTCGTGGGCAGCGCAGAGGTCGGCACCGGCATCACCAGGGCTCGCGTAGTGAGGTTCGGCGTCCCAGGTTTTGAGAATGGCCGGGACGTGGATGGTTTCGAGGGTCATGTTTTCCTATTCGGTGGTTGCAGCCAACCGGGCGAGGGCCCGGGTGACCTCGATGGGGCGCGAGGCGTAGAGCCCTGCGTTGAGCATGCCGTTGAGTTCGACAATGAGCGGGCGGCTGTCGGAGCCGAGGGCGAGGTCCATCACGTAGTTGTGGAGGTCTGGCACGTCGGCGGATAGGGCTGACACGGCGTCTCTGGCGAACTCGAGGTAGCTTTCCAGGATCTTTGGCTCGTCCCGGACCGGGCCGTCGGAGTTGCGGTGGGGTCGCATTTTTGGGTCGAAGGGCTGGCCATTGTTGTCCAGGGGTGTGAATTCCTCGACGCACCCGGCACCGGTCACCAGCTGGCCGCCGATGATGAACATGCGGTACTCATGGGTCATGGTCACGGATTCCTGAACCTGAAAGAAATCACGGTCACCTTCGTGCCGGACAATCGTCCAGCCGTCGTCTTCGTCCAGGAACTGCCGCTGCAGTTCCGACGGTGTCAGCCCCTCCCCTGCTGTGAACTTCCACAGCCCGAGCTTGGCGACGTTGGCCTTGATGAAGAATTTCCGCACCCCGGCGGCATAGAGATCCCCGAGGACAACCTCGAGGTCCTGATCGTCTTCAGTGCCGAACCCTGCCAGGACGGATCGGCGGCCGGCCCTCTGCTGGAACGACGGATAGAGAGCGTATTTGCCGGCAAGACGCTCCTGCTTGAGTTCGACTTTGTGCCCCGGACGGCCCTCCTGGAGGCCATAGCGCGGCAAATGGGCCAGTTCGCTCAGCTGCCGCGTCTCACCGGTCCCCAGGTTGCGCACCGCCAATTCGTCCCTGCCACCGATGTGGAGCCAAACATTGTCGTCGCCGAAACCGTTCAAGGCGGCTTGAAGGCGTGCAGCCTGTTCGAAGTGTTCCTCGTAGTCACTTTCCACGTCGCGCGGGGTGCCCATATGCCGGTACCAAAGGTTTTGGAGTTCGTTAGCTCCCGCTTCGTGTCCGGGTCGAATTGCCGACGGAGCCGGCCGGGGGACGATGGTGACCAGGTGCTGGCCTGTCTTCGGGGCGGTAATCATGGCGTCCATGTGTACGGCGGCCCGGGGGTTAGTGGTCGCCAGGGAGGTAGTGTGCGACCAGGGTCGTCTCCCTCTTCTTGCGGTAGAGCTGGTCGATCAGGCGAATCCGTTCCCTGGCCTGGTCTGATGCGCTGTCGTATCCGGCTCCCAGGACATCCTGCAGGATGCGCAGCTCAGGCGCCGGCATGGCTTCCAGTTCCGCCTCGGTGGCAGAAAGTCCGCGGGCTTTTATTTGCGCAAACTTCCGGTTTTGAAACAGGTACAAGGCAACCAGTGTGGCCGTGGCGAGGATGGCGAAGATGATGGCGGGGATGTTCAACGGATGGCCTTTCGAAGGTCGCTGGTGGCGAGAATTTGGTTTATGAGTCCACGTCGGGCACGAAGGTTGGCGTCCTGCCCGTTTTGAAGGAGCCGGTCGATTGCTTTTCGCATTCGGTTCAGGGTTCTCCGTGGGCGGGTCCTCAGGGCGGCAGGCTCATCCGAAATGGCCACGGCCACCAGGTCCAGGGCTCGGGATGCGTGCAGGCTTCTGAGCGCGACCAGAGCCCCCACTCCAGCGATCAGGGTGGGGGCAGCCAGTCGGCGCAATCGCTGGTGCCTAGAAGTTCCAGTCATCGTCTTCGGTGTTGACGGCCTTGCCCATCACGTACGAGGACCCTGAGCCGGAGAAAAAGTCGTGGTTCTCGTTGGCGTCCGGGGACAGTGCGGACAGGATCGCAGGGTTCACGGCGATAGCATCCTTCGGGAACATGGCCTCGTAGCCGAGGTTCATCAGGGCCTTGTTGGCGTTGTAGTGCAGGAACTTCTTGACGTCTTCGGCGAGGCCAACTGAGTCGTAGAGGGAGTGGGTGTAGTTGACCTCGTTCTCGTAAAGCTCATGGAGGAGGTCGAAGGTCCACTCCTTCAACTCGGCCTGTCGCTCCGGGGTTTCCTTGGCCAGGCCGACCTGGAATTTGTAGCCGATGTAGTAGCCGTGGACGGCCTCGTCTCGGATGATAAGACGGATCAGGTCTGCCGTGTTGGTCAGCTTGGCGCGCGAGGACCAATACATCGGCAGGTAGAAGCCGGAGTAGAACAAGAAGGACTCCAACAGCGTGGAGGCAATCTTGCGCTTGAGCGGGTCATCACCCTTGTAGTAGTCGAGGATGATGGCGGCCTTTTTCTGGAGGTACTCGTTTTCCACGGACCAGCGGAAGGCTTCGTCGATTTCCTTGGTGGAGCACACGGTCGAGAAGATCGAGGAGTAGCTCTTGGCGTGCACGGACTCCATGAACGCGATGTTCGTGTAGACGGCTTCCTCGTGCGGGGTCACAGCATCCGGGATGAGAGAGACAGCGCCCACCGTTCCCTGAATGGTGTCCAGCAGGGTCAACCCGGTGAACACGCGCATGGTCAGCAGCTGCTCCTCAGGGGTCAGCGTGGCCCAGGACTGGATGTCGTTGGAGAGTGGGACCTTTTCCGGCAGCCAGAAGTTGTTAGTCAGGCGATTCCAGACCTCGACGTCCTTTTCGTCCTCGATACGGTTCCAGTTGATGGCGCTGACGCGCTCGATGAGCTTGAGTGCTCCCATGAGGTGGTGCTTCTTTCACAAGGGGTCGCTGGACCGAGGTCCGTTTGCTTCCTCCTATGCAGAAAGTGCTTCGACGGCCGTTCCTAAGGAATTAGGTGCCGTTTTCGCTCTGGGCATTCTCCTTGCTTTTGAGCGTGGACGAACGGTGCTTCATTCCGCCCTTGTAGGATGACCCGTTTACAGGTAGCTGCAGATGAGCGTGGGGTCGCAGGCTTTAGGATCTCCCGCGGCTGCAGCATCATGGACGTCGGCGACGGTTGCGCGCAGTGCGGTGAGTTCGGCTATCCGGGCGTCCAGGTCCTCGAGTTGTGCGGCAAGCAGGTCCCGGACGTGGATGCACGGGGCGTGGCCGGTTTCCCGGATTCTGAGGATGTCCCCGATCTGAGCCAGCGTCAGCCCGGCGGTGCGACCGCGGCGGATGAATTCGAGCCGGTCGACGGTCTCCCGGGTGTAGTCGCGGTAGCCGTTCGGTGCCCGGTCGGCCACCGGCAGCAGGCCGCGGTCCTCGTAGAATCGGAGTGTTTTGGCTGTGAGGCCGGCAGCGGCGGCCGTTTCGCCTATGCGCATCATGCACCCCTTCATCCGGCGGGAGGTTCCCGCTTGACCTTCCAGTTTAGGGGAAGGTGCACACTGGTGGCAGACGCAACGGCCGCTGCCGTGATGTGTGATGATGAACGATCCTTGGAGGAACCATGACTGAGCCCGCTGCCTGCGATTTCGACTTGGCGGTCATTGGCTCCGGTGGCGGGGCGTTCGCGGCCGCGATCCGGGCCACCAGCCTGGGCAAGCGGGTCCTCATGGTCGAGCGGTCCACCATCGGCGGGACGTGCGTGAACACCGGCTGTGTTCCGTCCAAGGCCCTGCTGGCGGCCGCCGAGGCCCGCCATGTCGCCGTGGAGGTGTCCGGCAGGTTCCCCGGCATCGGCGCCCAGGCGTCCCCGGTTGACATGCCCGCGCTCATCGCGGGCAAGCGTGCCCTCGTGGAGGGGATGCGCTCGGAGAAGTACGTGGACCTCATCGGGGACTATGGCTGGGAACTGCGCCAGGGCGACGCCGCGTTTGCCGGCACACCGGAGGAACCGGTCCTGGAAGTCACCGGCCCGGACGGGGCCCGGGAAACCGTTACGGCCTCCCACTACCTGGTCGCCACGGGATCCGCCCCCTGGGCGCCCCCGATCCAGGGATTGGCGGACGTGGACTGGCTGACCTCGACCACGGCCATGGAACTTCAGGAGGTGCCCGAATCCCTGCTGGTCCTCGGCGGCGGGTACGTTGCCCTCGAACAGGCCCAGCTCTTCGCCCGTCTCGGGTCGAAAGTGACCATGCTGGTCCGCTCCCGGCTCGCCTCGGCCGAGGAACCCGAAGCCTCCCGGGCCCTGATGGGCGTCTTCGCCGACGAAGGAATCCGTGTCGTCCGCCGGGCGGTCGTATCAGCCGTCGGCACCGACCCGACAACCGGTCGAATCACAGCCACGGCCACCGTGTCCGGCGGCGAGGAAAGCTTTAGTGCCGCCAAGCTGCTGGTCGCCACCGGGCGCCGGCCCGTCACCGCGGAGCTGAACCTGGACGCCGTCGGGGTCAAGACCGGGGACCGGGGCGAAATCCTGGTCACCAGCCAGCTCAGCAGCTCCAATCCGCGGATCTGGGCCGCGGGGGACGTCACCGGCGGCCGCGATTTCGTCTACGTCGCCGCCGCCCACGGAACCATGGTGGTCGACAACGCATTCACGAACGCCGGCCGCGGGGTCAACTACCGCACCCTTCCCCGCGTCACGTTCACCAGCCCTGCCCTGGCCGCCGTCGGACTGACCGACCGGGAAGCCAACGCCGCCGGCTACCGGTGTGAATGCCGGGTCGTGCCCCTGGAATACATCCCCCGGGCGCTGGTCAACAGGGACACCCGCGGCGTCATCAAAATGGTCGCCGACGCGGATACCGGAAAAATACTGGGCATCACGGCCGTCGCCAAGGACGCCGGAGACCTCGCAGCTGCCGGCGTCTACATGCTCGAAGCCGGAATGACAGTGGAACAGGTTGCCCACATGTGGAGCCCCTACCTGACCATGACCGAGGGCCTCAAGATCACCGCACAGTCCTACTCAACAGACATCACCAAACTTTCCTGCTGCGCCGTTTGACAATTGACGGGGGTTTGCTACGTCCGGGCTGGCATCCAGTTCCGGACGTTTTCTCGGAGGTAGGCAACGGGTTCGCCAAAGTGCAGCCTTCCCTCGGTGTGGGTGTTCGCCATGGTGGCCAGGATTTCCGTTCCGGTGTCTTCCTCGACTTCGGTCCACATTCCTTCGTTGTAGGCGACAACTTTGACGAAGTCGCCGGGGCGGAAGTGATCGGGCCAGTCGGCCGGCTCGTCACCGGTCGTGGTGATGAAGATTTCGTTGCCGGGGGTGTTGCGCAGGCGGGTCATGAGGGTGTCCTTTTCGAGCGGTAGCGCTTATGGCACCCATGTGTGCGGCAGGCTCGGCCCCTCCGCCTCCCCTGCGGACGCAACAATGCCCGCCAGCGTCTATCCAGGTGCCGGCGGGCATTGTCGTTAGTGGTTGTACCTTGACCCTACAGGGTGCAGCTGACGCAGAGGTCCACTTCCGTGCCCTCCAGGGCCATCTGGCGGAGGCGGATGTAGTAGATGGTCTTGATGCCCTTGCGCCAGGCGTAGATCTGGGCCTGGTTGATGTCGCGCGTGGTGGCGGTGTCCTTGAAGAACAGCGTCAGGGAGAGGCCCTGGTCGACGTGCTCGGTCGCCGCAGCGTAGATGTCAACGATGGCTTTGTAGCCAATCTCGTAGGCGTCCTTGAAGTACTCCCGGTTCTCCATGGTCAGGTGCGGCGCCGGGAAATAAACACGCCCCAGCTTCCCTTCCTTGCGGATCTCGATCATGGAGGCGATCGGGTGGATGGACGCTGTCGCATTGTTGATGTAGCTGATGGAACCGGTGGGCGGGACCGCCTGCAGGTTCTGGTTGTAGATGCCGTGGGCCATCACGGACACCTTCAGCTGTTCCCAGTCCTGGGTGCTTGGCAAGGTGATGCCAAACTCCTCGAACAGGCGGCAGACCTCGGTCAGGGTCGGCCACCAGGACTTGTTCGTGTACTTGTCGAAGAACGTGCCAGAGGCATAGGTGGACTTTTCGAAGCCGTCGAAGGTCTCACCGCGTTCGATGGCGATCTTGTTGGAGGCCAGCAGTGCGTAGTAGGCGACGGCGGCGAAGTAGACGCTGGTAAACTCCACCGCTTCCGGAGAGTCGTAGTGGATGTGCTCGCGAGCCAGGAAGCCGTGCAAGTTCATTTGGCCCAGGCCGATGGCGTGGGAGCGGGAGTTGCCGGCGGCGATCGAGGGGACGGCCTGAATGTCGGACTGGTCTGATACCGCGGTCAGTGCACGGATGGCAGCCTCGACGGTGGCGCCGAGGTCACCTCCGTCAATGACCTTGGCAATGTTCAGCGAGCCCAGGTTGCAGGAGATGTCCTTGCCGATGGTGGCGAAACTGGAATCGTCATTGAAGGTGGACGCTTCGGAAACCTGCAGGATTTCCGAGCAGAGGTTGCTCATGATGATCTTGCCGTCGATGGGGTTGGCGCGGTTCACCGTGTCTTCAAACATGATGTACGGGTAGCCGGACTCGAACTGGATCTCGGCGAGGGTCTGGAAGAACTCGCGCGCCTTGATCTTGGTCTTCTTGATCCGGGCGTCATCCACCATCTCGTGGTACTTCTCGGTGACGGAGATGTCGGAGAACGGCACGCCATAGACCTTTTCGACGTCGTACGGGGAGAACAGGTACATGTCCGAATCAGTCTTCGCGAGCTCGAAGGTGATGTCCGGGACAACCACCCCGAGAGACAGGGTCTTGATGCGCACCTTCTCGTCTGCGTTCTCTCGCTTGGTGTCGAGGAACCGGTTGATGTCCGGGTGGTGGGCGTGCAGGTAGACAGCCCCGGCCCCCTGGCGCTGGCCGAGCTGGTTGGCGTAGGAGAAGGTGTCCTCGAGGAGCTTCATCACGGGAATGACGCCCGAGGACTGGTTCTCAATCTTCTTGATGGGTGCCCCGACCTCCCGCAGATTCGTCAGGCACACGGCCACGCCGCCGCCACGCTTGGAGAGCTGCCCGGAGGAGGTGATGGACTTGAAGATCGATTCCAGGTTGTCCTCAGTGCGCAGCAGGAAGCACGAGACGAGTTCGCCGCGCTGCTTCTTGCCGAAGTTCAGGAACGTCGGGGTAGCCGGCTGGAAGCGGCCGGTGATGATTTCATCGACGTAGATGCGGGCCTGGGCTTCATTGCCGTCAGCCAGTCCCAGGGCAACCATGGTCACGCGGTCCTCGAAACGTTCCAGGAACCGCTTGCCGTCGAAGGTTTTCATGGCGTAGGAGGTGTAGAACTTGAAGGCGCCCAGGAAGCTCTCGAAGCGGAACTTGTGGGCGTAGGCCTGCTTGAAGAGATCCTTGATAAATGCCGGGCTGT
Source organism: Arthrobacter sp. A2-55 (assembly GCF_025548615.1). Lineage (NCBI taxonomy): Bacteria > Bacillati > Actinomycetota > Actinomycetes > Micrococcales > Micrococcaceae > Arthrobacter > Arthrobacter sp. A2-55. Next base: position 88,057 of record NZ_JAJLOZ010000003.1, read on the forward strand.
ACTTGGCCAGAAGTTCGGCTTCGTAGTAGTCCTGCTCCACCAGAAATTCGAGCTTCTCCTCGAGCGAATGGAAAAACCAGGTGTTTCCATTCACCTCAAATTTGCAGTACTGCTTGGCTGCTTCATGGTCGGCGTCCAGTTGAAGGCCGCCGTCGGGGCCGTACAGGTTCAGCATGGCGTTGAGCTCGTGGTAGCCCAAGCCTTGGAGCCGGTCGGGGGTGGCAGTGGCGGCCTTGAGGTCGGTGACGGCCTGGTTTACGAGTGCTGTTTCCAAAATTCATCCAATCCAGTTCGGACCCGGTCGACGTCGTCGGCCGTGCCCATAATTTCGAAGCGGTATAACAACCGTGTGCGGCACTTGGCCGCGATGACATCTGCCGCCAAGCAGTAGGAGTCGTGGAAGTTGGTGTTCCCGGCGCCAATAACACCGCGGAGAAAATCGCGGTTGCCCTCGACGTTCAGAAATTTGATCACCTGCTTGGGCACGGCCCCCTTGGCCCCTCCGCCGCCATAGGTGGGCAGCATCAGGACGAAAGGTTCGGTGGCAATGACCGTGTCCTCAGCGGTGTGCAGGGGAAGCCGGATGGCGTTAGTGCCGAGCTTCTGCACGAATCGATGAGTGTTCTCAGAGACCGACGAGAAGTAGATGAGCCGGGCCAAGACCACTCACTTTCATTGATTGTCGCCAGCGTTTTGTGGCCTCTATGCAGGCCACCCTCCGGCGGGCAGCTTCCAAGATTTGGAAGCTGGGCTCGATCGCGTGGCCATCAGCGCAGGAGACAGCCGGAATGTGGGCTGACATGTACCTGGTGGGTCCGGCAACAATGTCCGATGTGGTCGCAGTCCAGGTACTTAAACCAGGCGGCTAGCTCGGTGAGTGGGGTATAGTCCCGAATCTCCTGTTGCTCGCCCGCCCCGGAGACAAGGCACACCCTTTGGCGGGACCGGAATCCGGCTATCTGCCACACCCTGCCAGTGAGAATGTCCGTGTACCGCTGGCCCACATCGGGTTGCATGGCCTCTCGCTCGTTCATAGTTCCCATGTGTGCGGACGGCCTCAGGCTGCCAAAGCTCCACTGGACTGCTTCGCATGCCGGTAGGCCTCGACCCAGGCTTCAAGCGGTGCGACAAGAGCCGGCGAGCCCTGTCCGGACAGCAAGCCGATCCGTGCGGCACGGTCCCACACCTGGTAGCCGTAGGGACCTTTGTCGTCTCGCACCCAGGCCAGGGCTTTCGAGACGATGGAGAATTCTGCAACCGGCTCAACGGGTGTGGGCCAGGAATCAACGTCGACACATGCCAGCCACCGCACCTGGTCTTTCCGGGCGCCCTGGACGGGGACGACCCCCAGCGAGTAGGGCATGTCCCCATTGGCCGCCTGCGAGACTGCGTCCGCGGAGGAGGTTCTGACTGCCTTGCCCATGTTGACCAGGGCCCGCACCTGAATCGCAACGTCCGGCAAGACGGCAAGGTCTCCTACGTCGTCCTGCCGCCCGGCGCCGAGCATCCGTCTCGGTTTCTTAACCACGAATTCCGGCAGGAGGTGGGCGAAGACCGGAACGGCTTCGCGCTCGTAGCGGTCGCCCTTCTCTTTTGAACTGTTAGCCATGGTCTGTACTATGCAGTCGCCGCCCTGGCGGCCATTTGAAGAGAATCTACGCATGTTTTCGGGCAGATGCACCACAACCACAGAGGACACTATTCATGGACAACAAGCGCCGGCAACTGCTGACGAAACCCGGGGACACCCTGCTGTTGGCACGGTCTGCCTTTGAAAATTCAATGCGGATCGCCCAGTGGCAAGAAGCCACCGGACAGAGCCCGTCCAGTTTTACCTTCAACGCCAACTGCTCCGTCCCCGTGCCCATCTACACGGAGGTGCCGGCCGGCGGGCGCCGGTTCTCCGAGGTGAACCCGGAGGCCATGTGGCATCCGCTGTTCTGGCTGCCGGCGCGCGTGGGCAATGCTTACAACCTGCCCACTGGTCCGAACAAGGAGCTTGTTCAGGAGTCGGACGCAGTACGCTCCATCCGGGTAGCCCTGGAAATGTCGGCGTCCGGGCTTTACCACCCGGAGTCCGGCTGGGTTGACATCCTGGAAACGGTCGGCATCGATGTCGACAACCCCGCGGACGTTGACCGCATCAGCGAATGGCAGGCAGGAGGCGTTGATGACCTGCTGGACTCGATCGACCTGGGCCCGTACCTCTACGTCGACGACGACCCGCTCTGGGCCATCAAGTCCGCCCTCGCACTGGAAGCCCCCGTGACCGAGGCAGGATGGGCCATGACGGCTGACTACCTCATGGAAGCCATCTGGGACGCAGCGGAGGAGGACACCTTCGACGAGGTGCGCCGAGAAATCGCCATTGTTGCCAGCCTCGCAGGACAGTTCCTTGGTGAAGTGCCCACGGAAGGGCAAAGCTCCATTGAATTCTGGGCAGAGATTGAACAGGAAGCCCGCATCGGCAACTACGCGTCACTGCAAGATTTCGCCAACGGCCCCATGGACGCTGCAAACGAGTGGCTTGCCTCGACGCGGGACGCCTTCTGGGGGACCATTGACGAGCTCCACACCGGATTGGCAGCCTAGGAGGCATCCGTGGAGAGCCAACACCCGGTCATCGATGTCCGCATCGACTACTCAGGATCCGTCGACATCTTCGCCGGCGGCCAGATCATCCCCGGCTGTGAGGGGTTGAACCGCGAGACAGCGCTCGTGCTGATGGCCCGATATGCCCGGCGGCACGGAACGCTGTTCATGGCCTCAACCCATCCCAACGGCACCGTGACCTATGACCTCGTCGACGAGGAAGGCAATGTCACCCCCGTTATCGAGGAAGCCCCGAGCAAGGACGAACCTGAGGAGCTGGCGCCCAGTCTGCAGCTTGAGCAGGCTTTTGAGGCCGCCCTGACCGGTGGACCCGTCTCCTCGGACCTGATGGGTGCCGGCGATGGCTTCCCAGCGGGTCCGCCGGGCGGGTCCGGCGATAATCCACCACCATTCGCAACGGCGGCCATCCCGGACTTTGACATTGAAGGAGATGCGAGGCGGGCAACAGCCAAGGGCCCGCAAAAGCGCCCCCGCTGGGTTCTCCTCATTCTGCTCGGCCTGGCAATGGCTGCCGCCGCATGCATCGGGGTTCTGGCCCCCTATCTGGCCCGCTAGGTCCTATCCAAAAAGCACCCGCACTGATCCCCGGTGCGGGTGCTTTTTGGTGGGGCAGGCGCGCAACCCACAAAGCAGGGAGCTGCCGCACACATAGTTAGTACCTCCGACGCCGTCGCACGACCGAATGCATAGGAGCCATCGGGATAACTACCCGTTCATGGCCTACAGCCACCTTTCGCCCAGCAAGACCAGGAGCACCATGTCAGGTTCACCTTCCGCCGACGGCAGCGGATTCGTCCACCTTCACGTCCACACAGAGCACAGTTCCCTGGACGGCCTTTCTCGCATCAAGACCCTGCCCCGCACTGCTGCGGCACTGGGCCAGAAGGCCATCGCCATTACCGACCACAAATCCCTGGCGGGAGCGTGGAAATTCCAAAAGAACTGCCTGGAAGCCGGGATCAAGCCCATCATCGGCATCGAAATGTACTTGGCCATCGGTTCGCGGTTCGAGCAGAACTCCGAAATCGTCCCCAACGACGACGACAACGTTTCCGACGCGGACGAAGGCAAGGAAAAGACCAAACGGTACATGCACCTCACCGTCCTGGCCTGCAACGAGGCGGGTTGGAAATCATTGCTGGCCCTGCACAACAAGGCCGAAGACACACACTGGTACCAGCCACGCATCGACCTGGACCTGCTGGATGAGCACGGTGAAGGTCTCATCATCCTCACCGGTTGCCTCGGCGGACCTGTTGCGGGGCCGCTGGCTCGCGCCGGGGTACTGGAGAAGTCAGGCGACCCCGAGGGCGCCGAAGAGAAACGACGCGAGGCCCGCGCCAACCTGGATCGCCTCATAACTGCCGTCGGGCGCGAGCACGTCTTCTTGGAGGTGATGTACCACGGGATCAAGGCCGAGACCCATGCCTTCCGCGAAATTCGGGCCCTGTCCGCGGAGACCGGGATCCCGATGGTTGCCACCAACGACTGCCACTACGAGCATGAACACGAGGCGGCGGCCCACGATGGTTTCTTGGCGGTCGGCGTCAAGCGACCCTTGGACGACCCGGCCCGGTTCAGCTTCAACGGTGACGACAGCTACTTTGTCCGGTCAGAGCAGCAAATGCTTGACGTCCTCGGCAACATCAAGAACAAGCCGGCCGCTGACGCCTGGCGCCAGGCCGTGGCCAACTCCGTCAAGGTGGCCGAGTTGTGTGCTGACAAGGTCATCCCCGACCCCAAAATGCGGCTGCCCAAATTCCCTGTCCCACCGGGTTTTGACAGTGAGGCCGCCTACTTCCACCACCTGGTCAAGGAAGGAGCTGTCGAGCGTTACGGCACCGACCCGGAGACCGGCCAGCGCCGCCCCCTGCCCGCGGAGGTGAAGGAGCGCCTGCGCATGGAGGAAGACATCATCATCTCCATGGGGTTCCCCGCCTACTTCCTGATCGTCCACGACGTGATCGCCTGGGCCCGCTCCGATTACATGGCGCAAGACTGGGTCGACCTGCACACCGGCAAGGCGGTCGACGAGGAAACCCGTGAACGCAAGCGTCCCATCCTTGTCGGCCCGGGGCGTGGATCCGCTGCTGGCTCAGCATCGTCATACTGCCTGAAAATCGTGGGCATCGACCCGCTCGAGTACCACCTGCTCTTTGAGCGGTTCCTGGAACCGGGCCGCGCTGGCATGCCTGACATTGATGTCGACTTCGAGGCCGCCCGCCGGCCGGAGGTATTCGCGTACCTGGGCGTGCGATGGGGTGAGGACCGGGTTGCCCACATCGGCACCTTCGGCATGGCCCTGTCCAAGGCCGCCATCAAGGACGCCGCACGCATCCTCAAGCCCAGCGTCCTCGACACGGATACGGCCGAACAGGTCGCCGAACTGCGCGCGGAGGGCCGTCAGGCCGACGCTACCCGCATTGTTCAGGCCGCGATGAAGGGAATCCTGGCCCGCGGCAATGACCTGCAGCGGCTCGGCAACCAGCTCTCTGCTCTCGTCCCTTCTGCCGGCGGCAAGGCCTACACGTTCAGCCAGCTGGCAGACACCACCGACGAGTCCGGCCAGGCCTTCCGGGACCTGGTGCAGAATTCGGGTGAGGACGCCGAGGAAATCCTTGCCCTGGCCAAGTCTTTCGAAGGCATCACCAAGACAGAATCCATCCATGCGTGCGGTTTCATCATCTCCCCTGAACCGTTGGACGAGCTGGTTCCGCTGCGTTGGCAGTCGCATGCCAAGGGCGCCGACCCGCACGCTCCCCGTGTCATCTGCTGGGACGGCGGAGACTGCGAGGAGATCGGCCTGCTCAAGATGGACGTCCTCGGACTGACCAACTTGGATATCGCCCACCAGGCCATGGACTTCATCGAAGAATCCACCGGGACGGCCCTCAGCCTCGACACCATCCCCCACCCGTCGACAAAGGACAACCCGGTGGTGGACGGCGCCTACGGGCTCATGGCTGCCGGTAAGACCTCCGGCCTGTTCCAGATGGAAAGTGCCGGGATGATCAAGGTCGCCCAGGACGTGGTTCCGGAAAACCTGGACGATGTGTCCGCTATTGTCGCCCTCTTCCGGCCCGGCCCCCTCAAGGCCGGCATGGATGTCACCTATGCCCGGCGCAAGTCCGGGGACGAGCCCGTCAGCTACACAGCGTTCACCCGCGACCCCGTGGAGACGCAGTGGATTGACTCCGTCATGGGCGCCACCTATGGCATGGCCATCTACCAGGAAACCATCATGCGCCTTTCCACGGTGGTGGCGGGATTTGACGCCTCGCAGCGGTCCCGGCTTCGCAAGGCCATGGGCAAAAAGAAGCAGTCCGAGATGGACGCCTGCCTGTCGATGTGGAATGAGGGGGCACCCCGGGAATTCCTGGACGAAGACGGCACCACCATCAGCCCGGTGTTTTCCGTGGAGACGGCCGGCAAGCTGTGGGGCTTCATTTCCGGTGCCGCCAGCTACCTGTTCAATGCCTCCCACTCGGCCGCCTACGGTTGGCTGGCCTATGCCACGGCATACCTGAAATCGGGTTGGCCCGTCGAATATGCGGCCGGGATCCTTGCCGTCGCCGACAAGGACGAGAAGCGGCTGACAGCGCTTAGCGCACTGCGCGATGACCGGATCGAAGTCCGGGCACCGGATGTCAACCTGTCCAAGGCACGCACCTCCCCCGTCAACGGGGCAGTCCTTGTGGGTTTGGCTGAGGTGAAGGGCGTCGGCGATGCCGGAACCCACATTGTCGCCGAGCGCGAAGCGAACGGCCCGTTCACCTCCCTGGGTGACCTGCTGTCCAGGGTGACCGTTCCGACCGATGACCCCGCCAAGCGAAGCCGCATTTCCGTCACCGCCCTCCAGGGCCTGATCGAAGCCGGGGCCCTGGATTCTTTCGGGCCGCGGCTGGGCCACATCATGGTCCTGCGGGCAGCCCAGTCTTCCAACGTCCAGCCGCTCCAGGCTGAGTGGTCCGACGTGGAGAAATCCACCCGCCAGCGGGCCCGCCTCGGAACCAGTCTGGGCATCCACCCGCTGGTGTCGTTGAAATCGGTCCTGCGTGAATGGGAATCCCCCAACGGCAGCTCCGTTACGGCCCTGCACCGCATCGCCGACGGCAACGGCGAGCCGGTGCTCACCGTCGGGGTCATCGCCGCCTGGGACGAAAAAGGCTATTCGGGAGGCCGCCGCGCCAACTTCACGCTCGAATCGTCCAAGGTGTCCATCAACGGTGTCGTCTGGGACTGGACCCTGAGTCGTCTGCGGCGCAACGGCGAAGTTCCGAAAGTCGGGGATGTGGTGGCTGTTTCCGGCAAGGTAAACGTCCGCACCACCATGGTCGGTGATGAGGAAGCCGGAACGCAGGAAGCCATCACCACCAAGGAACTGTCCATCAGCGAGGTCTGGCCCATCGACGCCGGCAGCGAGCCCGATATCGATGTGCCCTGCACCGTGGTTGACTTCGCCGCCAAGTACCGCCAGCTGCGGGCATCCTCAACCCCGACACCTCCGCCCACCAAGAAGCTTGCGTCCGGCCCGGAACAACCGGCCAGTTCAGAGACAGACGCTGCCGCCGAGCCCTCTAATGTCATCGACATGAGCGCGTGGTCCGCCAACAGGGAAGACTCCACGGTCACCGTCCTGTGCAACCGCTTCGAATTCGGCATTGCGGGAGAGATCATCACCGGCAACGCCGAATTCCGCAACCGACACGCCTCGATCGGTGTCCCGGACGGCACCCACCCAGGTGAAATTTACCGGTGCCTGCTCGCCACAGGGGGCACCGTCTACCTGATCACTAAGGGGGTTGACGTGCCCATTGCCGACGCATCCGAACTCGCGCACGGCGCCGGGGACGTGTGCTGGGTGGACATCCCTCATAAGGGGGCTGCAGGGAGAAACAACCCGTACCAGTGGCAGCGCCTGGACAGGGATGTTGCCGCTGCTACGCCCACGGAGCTGGCCGGATGACGGCGGTGCGGAGGTTTTGGGGCCTCCGCACACATGGTTGTCAGCGGCCGCACCGGTCCGTGTCGACCATCTACACCGGCCCGTGAGGGTTCGAGGAGGAAACACCCCATGGGCACCGATAACACCCCCGTCCAGCCTCAAGCAGACACCACCCTGGCGGCACTGGCAGTGCTGGGAAGCTTTGACACAGCCGACTTTGCCTCGGTAGACGTCCTTATGGCCTCAACCAACCCGCGTGAGCTCATCGTCGGCCTTGTCGATGCCTCCCGCATCCTGATCGACATCCTGGCCAACGCCACCGACACCAGCACGGATGAAGTCATTGCCCATGTCCGCAAGCAAGTTCTGGGGTTGCTCAACAGTGGCGAACTCGGAGCCGAGGTCAGCCCCTACTAGCAGTTGCAACACCACTTTTCGGGGTTGCCGCACACATGATTCCTGAACCCGGAATGCCCCGGCACCCGGCCAGAAATGCACCAAAACATGCTCCCCGTCAATCGCCGGAGTGCATAGAAGTAATCAAGACGGACCCGGGAGACCCTGGTCCTCAGCAGCCCGTCAGGGCCCACGAAAGGCAGTCAGCATGGAACTCCACACCTTCACTGGCAATCTCACCAGCGACCTGGAACTGATCACCAACCCGAAGACCGGCAAGGTGCGCACCAACTTCCGACTTGCACAGAACGAGCGCCCTCTCCCGGACGGCACGGACGGCAAGTCGCACTTCATCCCCTTCACCGCCTACGGTGAAACCGCCGAGAACGCCGTCAAGTCCCTCAAGAAGGGTGCTCGCGTGATGCTCACGGCCCGCATTGACACCTTCGACACCGAAGTCGTCATCAAGGGCGAGGAAAAGACGCTGAACCGCATCAGCTACAAGGTCGACGAAATCGGCGCCTCCCTCCGCTTCGCCACCGCCGCGGTGACGAAGACCCCGAAGAACAAGGCCAAGGGTGAGGACTCCTACCCGGACGACGAGGAGGACACCCCCGCGAAGCCGGTGAAGAAGGCCCCCGCCAAGCCCGCGGCCAAGAAGCCGGTCGTCGATGACGACGAGGACGACGAGTTCTAGAGTCCCCCCTGACAAGCCCCGGATGGTTTTCAAACCGTCCGGGGCTTGTTTTTGCCCTGCGTCTACGCATGTTTCAAGTCGAAGCCACCGTCCCACCACGAAAGCACCATGCCTTTTCCCATGCTTGCCAGCCCTTCCCCAGCACTTGAAGGTTTCGCCCACCTCCTGCAGGGCGCCGTGACCCAGCCCGCCCCAATGCTGATCGCCGCCGTCCTGCTCATCGGGATGCTCATCGCCAAATCCAAGGCCGGCCGACCCGCTCGCACGGATCCCTCCCGGCTGTTCTCGGCGACCCAGCGCAGAGAGGGGTTCGCCAGGGCCTCTGACCGCTGCGAGCTGGAACGCTGGCCGTTCAGCCGCTGCAAGAGGCCGGCCCACCACGGCGACCACTACATTCCCTGGTCGAAGGGCGGCTCCACCAGCATGGCCAACTTTGTGGCTGCCTGTGCGCGTTGCAATACCTCGAAGGGCGCGAAGATGCCGGGTGCATGGAGCCGCATGCGCTTGGAAGCACGACGGCGAAAATACTTCGCCCCGGGGTCGGTTGTCAGGGCCGGGGAAAGGTTCGCACAGCGTTGACCAGCAACCCTCAGCCACAGCCTGGCGAGCTCTGGAGGGTGTCGGGAGGCTTCACCCATGCCATTCTTCACAGCCCGGACATCTGGACCGTTCTCTGGTTCGAAAACGATGAGTACACGCTCCAGCAGCGCTTCAACCTCACACCCGTCGCCCGTTGCATCGAGCAGCCGGCCGGCGGGTTCTGGGCCGACCAGTTTGATGCTCTCGCACAGGCAAATCACCTTGAAATTTGCTGGGCGGATGAGATCGACCTCTACCGCAGCGAAGGGCTGGCCAAAGTCCTGTCATAGCCCAACGGGCGAAAACTACGCATGTTTTAGGGTATGAGCACCCCCTCCCCCGAAGAATCGAACGACAAAACCCAGGCCTCCGGTTCAACTCCTGGCAGCTCGTCCGCAAGCGTTGTCGACCAGGCGAAAGATGACCTGAAAGCGTCTGCTGCCGGGATCATCACCAGCACTGTGGCGGGCGCAGCAGCCGGCGGCGGTCTTCCTGGCGCGGCGGTTGGAGCCCTCAAAGGCATCGGTACGGCCGCGATCAAGACGAAAACGGGACGCAGGGGCATAGCGGTCCTCTTGCTTGCCCCGCTTCTTGCCGCCGTTTTGACGCTTTCCGTCGTGCTTGGCGGTGTCGGAACCGGCAGTGGTGGGATGCTCATGTCAGCTCACGCATCCGCGGCTGAAAACGTGGCCCGGACGGACTTCGACAACAACGCCCAGTTCAATGTCATCTCAGGTGCGGCCGATCAGACCGGCGTCCGCTGGGAAGTCCTGGCAGCCATTGTTCACCTGGAGTCCCAAAGGACCATCGACCGCGGTGTGGGCCCCTTCGGGATTGATCTGGCCGGCGCCGATGGCATCGACAGCGCTGGCGCTAGCGATCTGGGCCGCGCAGCTGTCTACATCGGACAGCAGCTGTCCAAGGCCTCGGAGCAGACCGTCAATGAACTGCCGAATTCCGCCCTGGACGCCGGCGCCGTCGACACCACAAACGAGGATGGCACTGTCACCCGCAAGGTCTCCACGGCCGAGGACATGCAGCGTGCGGCGGCCGACGTCAAAGACCAATACGTCAAGGCGCTCCGGCAGCTGCCCATCAAGGGCAACCCGGATCTGGCCGTCAACATTTTCTCCCTCGCCCAGCAATGGTCGCTGGGCGCCAATCAGCAATGCGCCACGACGAACATCTCGTTGGGCGGACAGACGTCGCTCAACCTGACCGACTCCCAGAAGAAATATGCCCAGGCCATCATCAACCAGGTTGCCGCCAAAAACATGCCCCAGCAGGCAGCCGTCATCGCGCTGGCAACGGCCCTGCAGGAGTCCACCCTGCGCATGTGGTGGAACGTCAAGGTTCCGGGCTCTGAGGCCCTCACCGACGACAAGGAAGCCAAGGGGTCTGACGGGTATTCAGTCGGTCTGTTCCAGCAACAGGTCAACGGCAACGAATACTCCTGGGGCACTGTCTCGGACGCCATGAACCCGGCCAAGTCCACGGACATTTTTCTGGAGCGGCTCAAGACCATTCCCGGCTGGGAGACCAAAGCTGTCTCCGAGGCAGCACAGGCAGTCCAGGTGTCGGCCTTTCCGGACGCCTACGCGCAGTGGGAATCCCAGGCACGGCAACTGGTCAACGACTTCAAGCCAACCGGCGGCGGCGGATACCAGGATCCCCACGCCGAAGAGCCAGCCACCCCCGGGGCCCCCGGAACGGCCCTGAAGGTCAACACGGCCACCAATACCAACCTTCAGGCCGTCGAGAAGTCCATCATCGACAAGTTCTCGGCGCTTGTGACGGCCATGCTCGACACCGGCCAGGGTGGCGACCACGCCGAGGGGCGCGCCGTCGACGCCATGATCAAGGACTACAAGAGCCCGTCCGGCATCAAGTCCGGTGATGCCATCGCCAGTTTCATGATCGCCAACCAGGCCGCCTTCAACATCGACTACATTATTTGGCGCGACCGCATCTGGCTCGGCCCCGTTGAGGGCTGGAAGCCATACTCAACCGGTGGCTACGGCAGCATGTACGCCGGCAACTGGAACGACACCACCTTGCACATGGACCATGTCCACATCTCGGTGAAAAGCGCGCCTGGCACCGGTGGCGACTACGTCTACAAGCCATCCGACGGTTCGGGTGCCTCCTGCCCCGCTGGCGGCGTCTCCGGGATCGCGATCGGTGATTCTGGCACCGGTGACGACTACCCCTACCGTCAGCCCGCCGGTGACTGTGCATGGTGCGCTTTTAGCGCCGACCCGGGAACTGACCCCTGGAGCCTGTACAAGCGTGAGTGCGTGTCCTTCGTGGCCTGGCGCATGAACCAACAAATGGGGTGGAAGCCGGGCGAGCCGTACCCTTTCACGCCCGGAAAATTGGGCATCGGGTTCTTCGGCAACGCCGAGCAATGGAGCAGCCAGCTCGCCCTGGCGGGATACGTCACCGACAAGGTCCCCAAAAAGGGTGCCATCGCCTGGTGGGGCGCATTCGGGGGTCTCGGAATCGGCTCTGCCGGCCATGTCGCCGTCGTCAAGGATGTCAACGAGGCGGCCGGGACCGTCACCATCGAGCAGTACAACGCCTGGCCCAAGGAGCACGCCTACTCCGTCCAGGTGATGCCGGCCTCCCAGGTTAACGGGTTCATTCACGTGGCCGATACAGAGAAATAACAGACCAACAAGGAAGTTCCATGAACCCTGAGCCCCGACCCATACTGCAGTTCATCAAAGACAAGGCCGCCGTCCTTGGCATCCTCGTGTTCGCTGTCGCCGCGGTGATCGTGGCGCTCGTGCTGCAGGGAAGCCGACCAGCCAGTGAGTCTGCCCCGGAGCCAACGCTGTCGTCTGCGCCAACCGCTGCGCTCGAAACCCAAAGCCCTGTGCGGCCCACAGAGGCTCCAACGCAGGCGGCAACCACTCGGCCCTCCCCGACGGGCGATTCGTCAACTGCGAAGCCTACGGAGGGCCCGGCCGTCGGCATTGCGCCGCCGCCCGGCCAACCAACGCCGACCTACTATGCCGGCAACGGTCCGCAGGCTCCAACGCCGAAGGACTGGACACCGGCAGCCACCGACTTCGCCGCAGCGTGGGCGAACCCGGCCGGAGGAAAATCTGCCTGGCTCAAACGCCTGAAGCCCCTGGTCACGCCCAAGCTCTACGCAAGCTTCTCCTACACCGACATCCGCAATATTCCAACGGACACCGTTGACAGTGTTTCCCTGGATCGTGAAGATCCTGGCGTGCACACCTTCAAGGCCTATTTCAAGGACGGCGGGTACCGGTTCGACGCCGCCGCCATCTTGCAGCCGAACGGATCCTGGCTGGTTGATGCCATCGCCCCGCCCCGCAAGAACTAGCCGCACCCCAGGCAGCAGAAAGGCCCCCGCCGAAACGGGGGCCTTTCTGCTGCCGCTCAATATTCGAGGGGGCGCTGGTCGATGAGCTGGCCGTTGATGTTGTGGAGCTGATCGCTCACTGTACTTAGCGCGTGCAGTACTCGATCCTCACCATCCCTGTGGATGGTGCTCATGGCGTTGCGCAGTTCAAAGAGCCGGTACTTCTGTTCGATCTGCTCGACGGTGAGAACCTCATCAAAGAGTTCGATCGGTTCATCGAACACCCGAATTGACTCGTCGGGGAATTTGTCATTGTTCGGTCGGTGGTACAGCATTTTTGCCGCCCTCACGAGCTGCGGCGCGTCGTAGTACCTGAGATATTGTGGCCGTTCAGCCTTGATTTCAGCAGCGACCGCCTCTTTGTGGGCGTCGTATTCCGTTTCCAGCTGGTCCCCCCAGGCTTCGAGGTGCTTGCCGCCCTTTCGCGGCTTGGGGTTAGCTTCCAGCCACGCATCTCTCCACTCATCCATGCGACGTTGCAGCTCAAGGGAGAACTCCTCATTGGCCCTCTGTGAGTAGGCGGCCTTGAGCTGTTCAACGATTTCGTCCGGAACGTCCACCGTGGACCAGAACTGGATGCAGTACTCGGCGGTGGCCGCCGGTGAGGGATTGAAGAACGTTCCACCCTCACGGTCGAAAAGCCTCACCGGCGACTCCGCGTGAACGGTGGAGCGGAATTGCCCTCCGGTTGATGCGGGGGCTCCCATTGGTTGGCGAGCGATGCCTTCGGTTGTCATTTGTTGCTAGCTCCCTGAGGGTTGGGTGATGACGGTGTGGTCCGTCCTGGCGTTCCGTCGTTGATTCTACTGGCCGGGCGCCCGGTAATATTGCTGGCTGGAGCAGTGTGGCGGGGAGTTGCGTGTTTCCGGCTGACAACAGGTGATTGTGGTGCCTGAGGAAGGCCAGGCTTGATAGTGCTGGGTTCCTGTTCCGCCGCTGCGACATGTGCCGGAGCCTCCTGCACGGGGCTTGCCTTGGCTGGCGACTCCTGGGCGGCTGCCCGGTCGGCTGCCGCCTGCGCCTCCTTCCGTGCCCTGTCCTCGGCTGCACGCCTATGCATGGTGGCGGTGCGGTAGTTGTTGACACGCTCGTCGCTGCGTCGCCGCGCCTCGGAGGGTGTCGCTCCGTTGACGCCGTTGATGGCCTTCTTGGCCGCCCAGGCCCCAGCCACAATGCCGCCGGCCACCAAGGGAGCAGGAGCGAGGGAGGCCAGCAGGAGACCGCCAGCAGCGACTTTGGCCGTGGTGCGCAGCGGACGCTGCCTGAACTGCTGGGCTGCGTTGGAGTATCGCATGGCGGTCGCTGCCTTCCAGCCGCCACGAGCCAGTGCGCCGCCGGCGGTTCCCGCGGCAGCAAGGGTCCCCGCGACGGGACGGGACTTGATGTCAGATGCGGTCGCCTTGACCGTGTCGAGGGCCTTCCTGGTGCCGTTGGCCACCTGCCCTGGGGCGGCCTTGAGACGCTCCAGGGGGGACACGACGGGCGACAGCCCCAGTTCCGCGCGCCGGCTCTTATCCCATTCCTTGGCGAGCTCGCGTTCCTCCTTTGCCGCAGCCATCTGGAGCTGACGGTCGTGGGCGGACATTTTCCCTCGTCCAACCTGGGAGTTGGCTGTTCCGGACTGGAGCAGGTGCTCGGTGCCGAAAGTTGCCGCCTCACCGGTGCCGTCTGACGGGCCGGCGCCGAATCCTCCGGCGGGTGCGGCCTTGCCTCGGCGGCCGCCCTGCATGGCCTGTGCTGCGACGTCCTTGCCGGTGGTTGTCTTGGTCTCCGATCCGACCGGGGCAGCAGCTCCGCGGCGCGTCGATTGTCCGCTGACGTTGCCGAACCGTCCGCCTGTTGCAGCCGACATTGCAGCGCCAAATCCACGGCGGCCGGCGCCCTTGGCGGCGTTCATGGCGCGACTTCCAGCCCGTCGAGAACCGCGGTCCAAGAGGGCCCCGGCACCCATGACAGCGGCGCCTCCTGCTGCCCCGGCAGCGGCACCCCAGGCGAGGCCTCCGGAGAGCTTGAACGGGGAGGGCAACTTCAGGACCTTGGTGAACATCATGTGGATCAGGAAGACGGCGATCAGCGGCGCCAACCCGGCCCAAACGATGCTGATCAGGGATCCGGGCCCGCCCAGGAATGAAGCACCCATCTGTTGGAGCATCTTGGTCAGGACTGAGATCAGGGCGAAGATGAGCTGGATGCCAAAGACGAAGATGTTGATGCCCAGCAGCATCTTGAGGAATCCGCCCATCTTTTCAAAACCGGCGTTCGGCAGCAAGCACAGAATCACCATAAAGAATGCGCCGATGATCATAACGACCAGGGCTACCTTGGCGACGATCACGGCCAGTGCGATGAGACCGAAGACGATCAGCATCGCGAGAGCGCACATGACGTAGGCGTAGACACCGGTCATTCCCATCACGTTGTTGTTCCCGTGGAGGGTCATGATGAAGTTCCGAACGTCCATGCTCGACTTGATGTCGTTGGTGGTTGCCCTGGCCTGGACCTTGTCTCCGTTGGAGTCCCAGTCGAAGTTGCCCAGGGTGTCGCCCGGCTGGGTGAACCATTGGACGCAGTTGGACGTTTTGATCTTTTGGTCTTTGTCACCACGGTCGAATGTCGCGTTGACCTGCCAGGAGATTTCCTGGGATGGGTCGGACGAGGGAGACCTGAGCTGGCATGCGGCCCATGCGACCAGGGAGCGGTCTCGGGTGGTGTTGTCGGTCGGGCTGAACGCCTTGGTGTTGTAGTCGAGCTCCATGGCCTTGGCGCCCATCGCGCGGTACATGATGCCGCGGACTGTTGACGCGTAGTCGGCTTTGTCGGTCTCGGGGGTAACCCCCACGGTGCGCGATGCTGCGTTCCATTCGAGCAGTCGGCACCAGGCCCCGTTGTCGAGGTTGGTGGTGCCAAACTGGGCAGTCCTCCACGTCTGGAGTCCGGTACCTTCCCACATGGAGGACATGACCATGGGGATGCTGGCCGACATGGAAGTGGTCCCCGATTGGTACATGCTCAGGTATCCCTGCTTGAGGGCGATGAGGTAGTTGTCGCAGGAGAGGGGGTTTGAGGCCGAGATGGCGCCGCCGTTGTCACCTGCCATGGCCAAGGCGGTCGCGGGGGCTGAGGCCAGGGACGAGACGGTGTTGTTGAGGGTCTTGACGATCCAGCCGGGAGACATCACCCCGGGCTGGTAGGCGGCCGTGTTCGACGTGCTCATCATGTCGTTGGGGTTGTTGCTCTTTCCCCCTCCCTGGGAGGCCGTGGCGCCGGCGACCATGACGGCGAGCAGGGCCACAACCAGGCCCTTGGCTGCCATCTGCTTCCAGGGCATGCGGCCGTTCTTGCGGCCCTTGAACAGGAGGACGATGATGCTGATCAGCACGAGGGCCGCGAGCAGCGGGCTGCCGATCACAGCCTTGCCGATTGTCGCCCCGACGCCGTCGGCGGCGCCTCCCATTTGGTCCAGGATGCAGAAGTTGATGGCGAATGAGGACATCTGGGTGCCGAGCGACCACATGAAGTTGCCCGCGGAGAGTCCGCCGGCAATTCCCAGGTCTCGCTGCAGTTTGGGGAACGAGACCCCAAACATGGTGTTGTCGAGGCGCGATTGGATGCTGGTCGTAGCGTCCGCCCATCGGCTTACTGGCAGAAGGTTGGAACGCTCAGCCCCCGGCGAGGCACTCGTTTCGCAAACCGAGGGTGCACCGGCTCCCCCTTCGCCGATGAGCTGCTTGGCGGGCAGCTGGGCGGACGTTGAGGCTGGTGCATGGCTTGTCGTGGCGGCGCTGGCTGCCGGGCTAAACCCGAAGGCGAGAGTCCCCAGCAGGAGGAGCACGCTAAGGATGCGCACGATCGGGGTTTTGGTCATAGCAGGGATTCCTCGAAGTCTTCAAAGGTTTTGGATTGGGCTGCTTTGCCCGGAACAGCCTTACGTTCCACTGGCGCGGTGATCTGGCGGATCATTCCGAATTCGACTCGGGATACATCGATTTGTTGGCCGCACAGGTGGTACTCGTTGAGAGTTGTCCGCTTCTTGTCGACCATCGCCTGGTAGGTCCGCAGCTGAAGGCCGTCCTTGGTGCGCCGCTCAATGAGGTAGAAGGCGGCGAATTCCACGATCGGGATCCAGAGGAAGGACCAGCTGGCCAGCATGGGGAAGAAGATGGCGGTGAGAATGCCAGCAGGAATCATGGCGAAGGCGGCGATCCAGAATGTTCGCCATTTCATTTCTACCGTGCCGATGACCGTTGTTCGGTCGGAGCCGGAGGTCCGGCCCGTCATTGGCGTCAGGGAGTAGAGGGAATTGATGTTCGACAAGGGCTTATGTCCTTCCAAGCCGGACCGGGCTTGTCACCCGGTCCGGCCCAGTTGGTGGGGCTATTTGATGGCCGTGTTGACCAGGGAGATGCCGATGTTCGCCACCCAGTCCAGAATGCCGAGCATGATGGGGAACAGGAGTGCCGGGGCGGCGAGGATGGCGCCGGGGATGAGGGCTCCCCACAGGTTCTGGTGCCCTTGGCTCATGTTGCCTCCACGGCGTCGGTCCCAGGCCCACTTGAGAATGGCGCCGACCACGAGGATGACGCCGATGACGGTCATCATGGTGGTGATGCCGGGAAAGCCGCTGGTGATCGCTGACCAGAAGGAGGACCAGCCACCTTTGAGATTGACGGTATCGGCCGCCACGATTGCGTGCATTTCTTGCCTTTCTAGACGGTGCCCGGACTCGACGGAATGCCGGCCGTGGCGGTTAGGTGCCTCTGACTATTTACATGCGTAGGTTCCGGGCCCATGGGCGTTAGACCGCCACCTGGACCATGAATTGCTGAACTTTTGCGTCGTTCTTTAGGCGTTGTCGGTTGCTGTCTGAGAGGTCCCATCCGGTCGCAGCCAGGGCCCGGATGATGGGGTTTCGGTCCGCAGCCGCACGGTTGGCCGTGTTGGCGTATCCGGTGCGGGCTGCGGCGATTCGCACGCTTGCCGGCTGCTCCGGCTGTGAGAGGGCTTCGAGCACGTCGTCGGGAATCAGCGGGCTCCCTGCCGCCCCTGCGCGCACCAGTGGATCAGGGCTTGTGGCGGCCTGGCGGACGTCTGCAACAGTGTCCAGGCGCGGCGCTGATGCCCCGGGGGCCGGCAGGGCCACGGAACTCTCGGATTGACGTTTGGCGGCGAACTGCCCCCCGGTGGTTACACCGCGGGGCTGGCGGGCCGCTGGCTTTTGCTTCATGTCCAAACCTCCTTAGCTGGCTTCGGCGTACTTGACATTCGAGTAGGCCAGGGCCGACGTCCACATCTGATCTGCCCTGGCGTCGCCCAGCCGTTCGAGCACGTCCACGACCTTTTCCTGGTCGTCTTCGTCGAGGTCGCCAAACGGGGCGAACAGAGCCTCTGTCGCGGTGCTGTCCAGTCCGTTGGACCAGTCCTTGCAGGCACCGAGAACTCCCCCGTCGTGGTCGGCAATGGCCTCCCGGTGGGTGGACACCTGGCGCATCGTCAGGATTCCCGGCTGGGCGAGCGGGGTGCCGGCGCTTTCAGCCAATGCGTTCCAGGCCAGACGACGTGCCCGTGACTTGTTCTTGGCTCCCTTTTCCTGGATGGCCGCCAGAGCCTGGGCCGTGTAGGAATCCGGATCGACGTGATCCTCGCTTTCAACCTCACTCACGAGGCGGCCTCCCAAGGTGGCTTCCACCCCTTCGCCTTCCCCGAAGGGAGTGTCGAGGGAGCGGTCCACGGTCCGGGCGATCATGAATTCCTTGCTCGGCTTGTGGCGAGGGTCGTGCCACTCATCCAGGACTTCCTGCTCCAGTGCCTTGATTTCAGAAGGCGTGAGCGACCGGTTTTCACGGTGCTCCATGGCAGTGCGCTTCTCCTCAAAAATGCGCCAGGCTACGCGGTCTTCCGCGCGGAAGACGTTCTCGGTTGCCCGGACTGTCACGTTCGCGGCGATCGAGGAAACGAGCTGCTTGAAGTTGCGCACGTCCTTGCCCTTGCCCAGTTCTGTGATGACGCGCAGGAGGGTTTCCTGTGCGATGTCATCCAGGTCGACCGTGTTGGACTTGTCCTTCTGGTTGTACCGGCGCTGCCAGTACTGGGCCGAGTCGTAGGCCATGCTCTTGAATTTGTGGGGGTCGGTGAACTCCTCCAGACGCGCACTGCCCAGCTTGACGTCGCTCTCAGAGTGGCTGGTGGCCTTGAACTGTCCGCCCGTGGGGATGCCCTTTTCGACCCGCCCCTGGGCGATGGGCTTGTGTGCTGCGGTGGATGTACTTGTGCTCATGTCTAGTTCGTGTGCGGCACATGTCGTCTTTGCACAGATTGAACGGGGTGCCTGCGAGTTTCCTCTGGCGTGCCCGGGAGGGGTGGGCAAGGTGGGGCCTCAGTTGCCACCTTGAAACGCCCGATAAATGCATGCCCCCGACGGCATGTAATGGGTGGTCCAGGGTGGTCCACCTGGCTGGTCCACCCTGTGGTCCATGGCGAGAGTGGATGTGTGGGGTGGACCGGTCCTAGACTGGTCCCCTGGGGTGGTCCATCTGGGCCAATGAAGATCAGGTGGACCAATGCGCAGCTTCCGAATCGAGCCCGACAGCAGGCCAATCATCTTGCTTTCCCTGGCCCTTGTTGCTGTGCTCGCCGCAGCCAGTTTCACCCTGTCGTTCCTTGGCCTGATCCAGGCAGCCAAATGGGCTGGGGTGCCTGAAGCCCTGCGCTGGCTGGTACCCATTGTCGTCGATTCGACAATCCTGGTGTACGCCGTGGCGGCCTCCGTACAACGCGCCCGCGGCGAATCTACGCGGATTTCATGGATTGCAGTCGGATTTTTCACCCTCGTCTCCGTCGCCGCCAATGCGGCCCATGTACTTGCTCCGGGCGGAGTCCTGGCAACGGCCGATGTGACCGTGGTGTTCGGGGCATTGCTGGCAGCCATCATGCCGATCAGCTTGTTTTTCGCTACAGAGACGACCGTCCAGCTCGCGGTCGCTCCGCCCTACGGTTCGGTCGCTCAGCGCCGGAAGAGGGCCCGCCTTATGGTCCACATGGACCAGGCAGGCGGACCGGATGGACCACTTCACGGACCACTGGTGGACCACCCGGGTGGACCACGAAAAGGACCAGTGGGGACCGCCAAGAAATCGACCCCGAACATTGACAGGCTGAGGGTGCGGGAGCTGGCTTCAGCCGGTGTAAGCCAGCGGGCAATTGCCGAGCAACTGGGGATCTCTAAGACATCGGTGGCACGGGTGCTGGCCACGCCGGACCTCGAACCTGTCGCCGCCGGTTAGGCGAACGCATCGTCGTCAAACTCCGAAGCGGTGAGGGGTGTTTCGGCAGGCGCCGGACCCGGCATATCTTCAAGTGGCGCTTCGGGCGTGGGATTCTCTTTCGCTCCCACGGCGGCCAAGACCTTGTACGGCTTTCCCGGGCAGTCAGGGGTAACCATGCATCGGGTCGGGGCAACGTCACTCACCAAAACGAAATGCGTGCATTGGGGGCAAATTGCCGGGACAACAGCTGGAGAGATCTGCAGCAGCCCCAGTATTGGCTGCTGGGCGTTCAACAGTTCCAGTTGCCTGTCGGTCAGCTCCACTGTCTTGAACACCTTGGCCACGGCCAGGTCAGCTTCGTCCGTCGCCCGGACTAGGTCTGTCCAGGTGTTTTGCTTGGTCCGCTTCAGCAGGGCAATGGCGACACTGGCAGCTACGGCGGTGTCGGAATAGGTGTCCTTAGTTTTCAGCCAGACCATTTCCCGGCACTCCTTACGTCCATGATGCCTATGTGTGCGGCAGTCGGCACTTCGGCTCTCACGCGGCAATTCTCATTTTCTGGCCGGCCATGACTTCGAGGACGATTCGTTCGACGATGTCGGCCAGGGACTTGAACTGCTTTTCCAGCTCGGCGTCTTCGCCGTAGAACTCCTCGTACACGCCGTCATCCGTGTTGAGGACCACAGTGGTTTCCGTGACGTTGTTGTCGGCGCCCGGCATGATGACGTTCAGGTCCTTGCCCTTGTTCTTGAGGATGGCCCGCATGTGCGGGTCCAGGGTGTCGGCCGCGACCAGGGTGGTGACGATGCAGGTCTCCGTGGACCCAATGCGGTTGCACCGGTCTTCGGCCTGGCTGATGTTGGCCGGGGTCCAGTCGGTCTCGACGAAGATGACATCCGATGATTTAGTGAGCGTGATTCCGAATCCGGCGGCACCGATGGAGCAGAAGATGACGCCAATTTCCCCGTTTTGCAGTTGGTCGGCAACCAGCTGCCGCTTGGGTCCCGGGGTGGAGCCGTCGATGAAGCCCACGCCGGCGAGATCCTTCGGGATAGCCTCCACGAGGGCTTCCATGACGTCTGTGTGATGCACCCAGACCGTCAGGGGCCGGGTGTAGGTCTTCCTGCCTCCCGGTCCGGTCTCCGTTGTCTGTTCCATCCAATCCGTGACGATTTGGATCGCTGCTGGAATCTTGGCGATGCCGGCCGCGGCCCGCAGAGGCGTAATGAGGTCGATGCGCGTCCGGGCAAAGGTCTTGATGTCCTCCTCTGCCGGGGCGTACCCGTTCTCGCTGGTGAACTCATCCAGCCATTCGGACACCTTCTCGTACAGGGTGTCGTGGGCGGCCTTGAAGCCCCGGGGGTCGATGTCGACTACCTGAATGGTGCGCAGCTTCTTGGGGAGCTGTTTGAGGACGTCGGCCTTGTTGCGGCGGACCCAGCAGTATTTGGTGAGCCGGTCTTCGAGATCACCGAGCATTTTGCGATTGGGCAGCCAGGCGCCGAAGTGGTTCTGTGTCGCGTACCGGTCGATGAACTTTGACGGTCCGCCGAATCGTGAATCCAACACACCCCCGATGGCCAGCATGTTGGTGCCCTCCACCGGGTTGGCCAGGAACGGCGTGCCGGTCATGGGGATGCGCAGCCCGTCAGTGGAGCAGGCCAGGTTGCGGTCGGCGGTCGCGCGGACGCCACCCCACGTGCGGGCGCGGTGCACCTCATCGAACAATGCCTCGGTGGGCGCCCAGGCGATGAGGTCCGCCAGCAGCTGGGGCCGTGAGGCCAAGAGGGAGTCAGCCACAACAATGACACCGCGGGTCGGGAACGGCGGGACTTTCCGGCCAGCCCGGACGGGAACAATGTAATGGGGGAACTCGGCCGGCCTTGCCTTCCCGCGTGTCTTAGGCATGGGCGGTATCGGGTCGCCGGCGTAGTGCCCGCCGAGCGCCGCTGCGGCTTCTCGACACCAGTTGGTGACAACCAGGGGCGGAACGACGATGACAACCCTTTCGGCGCCGTGGATGGCGGCGGCGGCCAGGGCCTGCCTGGTTTTTCCGAGCCCAGGGGCGTCGCATAGCGCCCGGTGTCCTCCGGCGATGGCGTAGGCTCCGGCCAACTGGAATGGGTAGAGTTCCAGCCCGAACCAGTCTGGCAAATATCCGGTGTGGTCGGCAACGATGTCGATGAGCTCCTGGGTTCGCGCAGAGACGACTTTCTGCTCCACTTGGTCGGCTTCGACACCTGTGGACTGGCCCAATTCGCGGGCTGCCAGCCGGACCTGGCCCGGAATGGGCGCACGCTGCAGGCTGTCGAGGGCGGCTGCCTCGGTGTCGTCGTCCATGATGAGCCCTCGCTTGCGTGCCCCATCGGCAACCAGGTCGGAAAGCTGGACCACGAAACCATTGAGCTTCTTGTCCCAGACGGCCCCGGGGCCGAGAAGCCCGCCAACGCGCTCGTATCCGGCCAGGCGGTGCTTGACGAGGGCCCTGTGTGGCATCTTGCGTGAACGCTTGACGGTGGGTCGCCAGAGGGACGCCAGGGAGTCGAGGCCGGCGAGGGCGCCGCTGGCTTCCGAGTAGTCGACGTCGATGCCGTGCTTGGCGAAGAACTTGTCGGGGTGGATTCCGGTTCCGGTGATGTACCAGACCTTTTCGGAGCGGTCGAAACGGCGCGAGGGCAGCTTCTTGACCCAGTCCTGGACACTGCCGCCGTGGGGCATGCGAGCTCCCCAGGGAAATTCGAGGCGAAGCTCAGGGTTGGCGGTTGTACCTGTAAGGACAGCGGTAAGGGTCATGTGGCTTTCTATGCACACGGGCCAGCGACGGCCTAGACGGCCAAGCGTGAAGTGTCGATGGTGCCGGTCTCGTGGTTGAAGGTGTAAGTGGATGGTTGGTCCGCGGGCTGGGTCACGGCAATTGCTAGGCGGTTGCGGACGACCGTGGCTGATTCTTTGTCGGCAAGGCCTGTGGCGAAAACGGCGGGTATTCCAGCTGCCGTGACCAGCACGTCCCAGAGGTTCGTGGAGTTGTTCAGCTTGAGCGATAGGTGGGTTGCGGCAGCTGCCTGGATCAGTGATCCGTTGGGGGTTTCGATCCAGGCATTCATCGCTTTGTTCCCTTTGTTTGAGCGGTTTTCCGACACATTTCATGTGTGCGGACGGCCCAGTTTTTTGGCGTGCACGCCGGGCATCAAGCCGCTACCGGGGGGTGGGCCTCCGTTGTTGTCCCCGGGAATTCACACCGGCATTCCGGGCATCGTTTGAGCGCGATGGCCTGGATGACCGGCCTTTTGAAACTGTGACCATTGGCGCACAGCCAGAAGGCATCTTTTCTGCTTCCGCGCGAAACATCCAAGGGTGTCAATACGTTGCGTTCCGGGTCCCAAGCGGCGGCTACCCCCGGCAGCAAATCGCCAAGAGACTGCCCCTCCTCTGGTCCCGTGTACCGCTTGAGTGTCTTGGTCCGCTTCTCATTCGCACATTTCGGGCAGCGGCTCCCGGGTTTGGCGGTCCTTAGTGAAATTCTCATGGAAAAGGCCTTGTGGCCGTTTGGACACAGCCACCAAACCTTGAGCCCGCTGCTGATGGTGACCTCGTCCGGACCGATCCTGTTCCGGTCGAAATCCCAGACGGCCGCCAGGTCTGGTCGCACAAGGGCCAGCGGGCGTTTTGCAATCGCGCGCTCGGTGAACACCGTCTCTGAGCATTTCTTGCACCCGTTCCCTGCCGTCCGGTTGCTGACGTAAGCCAGCTCAGACGGGTGGCCCTTGGGGCATCGGAAATACATGCGCCGGTTCGACCGTCCCGACACGTGGTCGGGAGTGATTGGATAATTGGCTTCGAAGTCCCAGAGGGCGGCCACCTCCGGGAACATCTCCGCCAATGACCGCCCAGGCTTGGGTGCTTGCCGGCTAAGGTCGGTGCATTTCCGGCATCTGGACCCCGTGGCCGAACGTATGCCTACCTTTGCCTGAAAGGCGCCGTGTTGGGGGCAGTCCCACCAGGCTCGAAATTTACTTCCTGCGGCAACGGTTTCCGGTGTGACAGCCCCGTTTAGGGTGGGATGCCATTCGGCGGCAAGCGTCGGGTTCAGGTCTGCCAACGAGCGGCCGGGACGTGGTTTGCTGGGGATCTGCGTGGTCATGGATGTCATGTGTGCGGCCTCCACTGATTTCTATGCAGCCTGTCGTGCGGACGGGTGGATGACCGAGTACCCGGTGTCACGTCCGCCAGTTGAGGCCAACGGGAGCGGGTCTTTCCCTGCGCGGATGGCGTCGATGCGCGGGAGGATGAAGGCGTTGACGGTGGCTTCGCTCCTTTCCACTCCTATCCAGCGGCGGTCAAGCTTCTGGGCGACGGCGAGGGTTGTCCCGGAGCCTGCAAACGGGTCGAGGACCGTGTCGCCTGGCCGGGTCGCGGCTGCAATAATGCGTTGCAGGAGTGCCTCGGGCTTGGGGGTGTCAAAGGAGGTTCCGGCACCAAAGAGGGTTTCGGATTCCGCCCGTGCATCCTCATTGGTCGGTGCTCCGTTGATCCTGAAGGACTGCAGGTTGGTCAGCACCTTGCCCTTGGCCTGCTGTGAAAGGAAAGAGGGCCGGAAGACTGGCTGGGGGCAGATGAAAGCTGGTTGGCCACCGTTGTCGGCCATCTTGTTCACAGCGGCTTGGCCCCAGCGGAATGGTCCGGTCATGCGGAATGGGTGGGCATTGACGCCGCCGGCGACCGTTACGTCATCGAGCAGCTCCGAATCGATGGTTGCCGTATTCATGGGGCCCGCGGACACCGTGCGGTCGGTGAAATTGAAGGCCACGGAGCCGGTGGGGAATTCCAGGATGGACGGCTTGTTCCCCTTGTTGTGGAAGGGGATTCGCTTGCCGACCTCGGTGGATGAGTGAAGGAAGGGGGCCAAGAGGGTCTTGTCCTTGGCGTAGATGAGGATGTGGTCGGTGACGTCGGCCAGGTGGGCTGAGGTGAAGGAGGCGCGGTTTTTCTTTTCCCACAGCACCGTTCCGACGTAGTTTTTGGCCCCGAAGATGTCGTCGAGCAGGCACCGGACACGGTGGACAAACTGGTCATCGAGGTGGACCCAGACACTGCCGTCCGGCCGCAGGGCTGCATGGACGCCCTGGAGCGTCCCTTCGAGCATGGCCAGCCACTCCCCCACGGGGGCGCTGTCGGAGTATTGGCTGAACCGGCGGCCGGTGTTGTAAGGCGGGTCGAGGTAGGCGAGTTTCGCGGTGGCAGCGATGCGATGGTCGGACAGGGCGTGGGCGGCGGTGGCGCAATAGAGACGATTCATAGTCACCTCTATGCAGGTCGATCGTTGACGGGTGTCATTGACGACCGGAGAGAGGGTTTCGGCGCAGAACACCAGCTTGGGCAATGGTCATCCAGCCAATGTTTCCTGTCGGCTTGGAGGGCGCCCGCCGCGGCGAGCCGGCGTTGGGCCAGCAGCCAGAAAGCCATGATCCGCTCGTAGGCTCGTGGCGACCGGCGATCGGGTTCCTGGCCACTGCCGAGGATGAAGTTGGCGACCTCGCGTGCACGGTCCAGCCAGATGTCCATCTCCGTCGACTCCCATCCGGGCATGGCCAGGTCAAGGACTGCACGACGGAACTGGTCAATGGCGCCGGTGGCCAAGTCTTGGCGTTGGCGGTTCAGCCACAGGCCCAGGGAACGCTCATAGTCCGAATCGCTGGACGCGGACGGCCAGCGGTCCGTGCGTTCGAAGAAGGCGGCAATGGCGGCCGGGTTTCCCCGTTCGTCCCAACTCATGCCGCCTCCCGCCAGCCGGGAAGGCCTTTGTCCAACACTTTTACCCGGTTTTTGGACAGCTTCGAGTGCCGGCTTAGCGTCCGGGCCCGGCTCAGCCACCGATACATTCTGGCTTCATCGGGGCCGCGGCGGGCCCCCGGCATCCGCCCTGCCAGGTCGACAAAGTTGATGAGGTCCTCAGCCTGCACAAGCCACCGCCGGAGGGCCGGGTCATCCGCGCTGTCCCATCCGGGAACACGGCGGTCCAGGGCCGCGCGGCGGTCCCGTCGTATGGATCCTGCTGCCGCCTGACGTCGCTGGGTTCGCAACCACCGGCCCAGAGCCGCCGTCAACGGTTGTGCGGCGTCCTGAAGGGCACACAGGGCCGTCAAGTGCCCTTCCCAGCGCGTGTCAAGGGCTGAGGCGCTGGCTCCACCGCCAGAGGTAGTCATGGTTGGCGTCATGTTCACGATGGCATCTATGCATTTGGGGCGGCTACGGCCGTTTTGGGCAACAAAAAGCCCGCACCCGGATAGGTGCGGGCCGGTGCCTGCGGCTCAGGCTGCCAGGAGCGCCTGGGCGGGGAGGCGTTCGATGGACGGGTCGGCCTTAAGCTCGTCGATCTTGTCGGGCCGGAAGCCGGTCCAGTGGTCGGAGAGTGTTCCGTCGACGTCGTGGACAAGGACGATGGGTGCCTGCATGTAGCCCAGGGAGAGGGCCAGCTCTCGGTTGGCGTCGGTGGAGCCGTCCTCCACCGAGTAGGCAATGTCGGTCTTGTCCAGGGTTCGGTACGTGGCGGTGCACTGGACGCAGGGCTTCTTGGAAAGGATGGTGACGGTCTTGTGGGACATGGGGGCCTTCCGGGCTCGTGATGGATCGCTGGTGGTATCTGACTTGTGTGCGGCTGGGTCAGGAAGTGCTCAGGCCGCTCGTTGCAGCTGTGCATCCGAGAGGTCGTGAAGGAACGCCTCTGCGGTGGCAAGCTTCGTGGTTACTTGGGTGAACCGGGCCACGGCCTTCTTGTAGATGCGGCGTGTCGGTTCCGGATAGGTGACCGGTCCGGTCTTCAGGAACCTCGGGTCCAGGACGGCGAACATCCCGACGTCGCTCATGGACCGGATCAGCCGTCCCGCGGCCTGCTCCAGCAAAAGCGCTGCCTCGGAGACGTAGACAAACCGGTCAGCCGACCATTTATCGGTCTCCAGCGCCTCCATGAGTGCTTCCACGCGGGCGTCGCCGACCGGGTTGCCGGCGGCACGCGGGATCCTGTCCACGGTGACCAGCGAGCAGGTGCGCCCTGGCGCATCCACACCTGTCATGAGGGACTTGGTCCCCACAAGCACCGATGATTCGTCGTCGCGCCAGGCGGAGATGAGCTGCCTGGTCGCGATCCCGTCCCATTGCGAGTAAACCTTCCACCGGCCCTTGGCGGCCCGTCGGAGTGCTTCTGCGTAGACTTTTCCGGAGTCGGACTTGGCGGAAAGGATCAGGGCCGAGCCGGCGTTGGCTTCCACCAGTTCGACATTGCGCCGGGCAGCCCAGCCCTCGTGGAGCCTGGCATCAAAGCGCGACCGACCGCCGTTGCCGTGGCCTGGATACAGCTCCTGGATCTCGGCGCCAACCAGCTTGGGAACATAGAGCATGGATGAGCCGTAGGCGTTGTCGAATGGTGAGGGGTAGTTGACGTTTTCGGCGGTGAGCCCCACCTGGTAGCCGAACCGGTCCGGGAGGGTTGCCGAGACGGCAATGACCGTCATGGGGTACGTTTCGGGCTCCTCGTCCACCGGCTCTCCGGCTTCCCTCAGGGCCAAGGTCATGGGATCTTCGGGGTCGGGGATGACCGGGGCTGTCCACAGGTTCGCCTGGAGCAGGCCGCCGATATTGACCGGAGAAGCACTTGCGGACCAGTAGGGTGTCTGGTTTTTGGCGTCACGCCCGGGCTTCTTTTCCTCAATCCACCGAGCGGTGCCTGTCTTGTGGAGCTTGACGGACGCAACGTCGGCGATGAAGCTGTCGAACCGGCCGGTGAGCTTCTTGGCCTTGATGCGCACCTGGATGTTGGGAGAGGAAACGACGGGTTCCAGCAGGTTTTTAACCGACCGGGCCCACCCGATCAGGGTGTCTCCGATGTTTTCAAGCGGATCCTCGTCCTCGCCCACCTTGCGCACAGTCCCCGGCTTGGTGCCGCGGCCCATGGAGGCCAGCTCCTTCTCCAGTTCGACGGCCAGGCCCTGCCCTGCGTCAATGGCCTGTTCGACCGGTTTTTCAAGGTCGTCCAGCACCCGCCCAATCGCCCGGGACAACGAGACCACGGTGGCTGCCGAAACGTCGCAGGCCCCCGCGTTGCGGACATTGTCAGGCAGGGTGTGGGCCTCATCGACCATGATGATGTGGAATTCACCCAGGTTCTTGTTGCCAACAATCACGGGAACACCCTTGGCGGCCTGGACGGCCAGCATGGAGTGGTTGGTCACGACAATGTCCGCCTCTGCGGCGCGGGCCCGGGCCTTTTTGGGTTTGCACAGGGCAAATACCGGGCAGGTGTCGCCAATGCATTCGCTTGGACCCACCGACACCATGGACCACAGTTCGTTGGTCAGGTTGCCCTCGTAGGCCTGCTTGTCCCCGGCTGCGTCATCGGGCAGGCCCAGCGCCCATTGCAAGAGTGGAATGCCCATGGCCTTGTCGAAAGGCCGACCGTCGACCGTCGCCCTGCCGGTCTTCTTCAATTTTGCCAGGCGCTCCCGCAGTTCCGTGGCCGTCAGCCGGGCGCCGGCCGTATCTGTGAGCGCCTCGGCCGTGTTGCGGACACTGGCCAGGCACAGATAGTTGGAGAAGCCTTTCAGCAGTGCCACCTCGGGCCGAGTGCCGGTGGTGCGTTCGCAGGCGTCTGCCGCGGTGGGGGCATCCTTGTCGATGATTTGGGCCTGCAGGGACAGGGATTCAGTGCTGATGATGGTGCGTTGGCCAAGTTCAACGGCGGCGACCATGGCGGGGGCCAGCAGGGCCAACGACTTGCCCAGGCCCGTGGGGGCAGCCCCGACCACATGGCTGGTGGTGCGGATGGCTGTCTCAATGTGTTCGGTCAGGGTCAGCTGCCCGGGACGTGGTTGGGCGTCGGGGATGCCGGTGGCAATCCGGACGGCTTCGGTCAGGGTCTTGATCATGGGTTCATCCAATTGTGGAATTCGAGTGAGGGTGGTGCGGGTTAGGCGACGGTTGTTGCCGGGCGCGGCCGGTGGCGGAACGTCAAGATGCCTTTCAGGGGAACGTGGCGTTCGACGGCCCAGGACTGGTGGAGGGCCCAACATTCCCCGACGAACAGGACGGCGGGAAGGATGTCGGGGTACACGTTGAACGACAGTGCCAACAGTGCAGCCCACCTATACCAGCGCCGCCATGCGCCTGGCAGGAGGATCATGGTTGCGGCTCCGGGGGCGATGATCGCCAGCGGGTACAGCCACACAAATGTGCTTGGTGTGAACGGGATGGAGAACACGGCCAGGATGTGGATGGCTGCCACGGCGGTGGCCAGCACCCAGGCAAGGGCGGGGCGGCGGGTGCTGTCGGCGGCCCATGCAGTGATTCGGAGGAGGATGTTCATGCGGCTTCAGGTACCTTTACGTCGTATTCGGTCAGTGAGGTGATCAGCCGGTCCAGCTGGTCGTAGAGATCGTGCTCCGTCATTCCGAGCCGCTGTCCCGGGTGGGCAAGCACCCGGTTGAAGACGTCATGGGCGTTCAGGATGGCGATGCGGCGGCCCATGAGCCGCTCCTTGTGCTGATCCGCTGCGGAAGTGTCGAAGGATGAATAGGCCTCGAATTCCAGGGCGATGAATGTGTCGCTGAGCTCGGCTGCAAGCCGGGACCAGCCCCGGCCGGTGCCCAGGGCACGAACGCTGGCGATGAATGCGCGAAGGACAGGACGCGGCGGCCGGGCCCTGTCTGCAAGGGCGGCATCCACGAGGACGGATGCCA
Source organism: Arthrobacter sp. A2-55 (assembly GCF_025548615.1). NCBI lineage: Bacteria > Bacillati > Actinomycetota > Actinomycetes > Micrococcales > Micrococcaceae > Arthrobacter > Arthrobacter sp. A2-55. Next base: position 117,671 of record NZ_JAJLOZ010000003.1, read on the forward strand.
TGCGGAACGGCGCCTGTGCAGTGGCATCGATCTGGTCATAGCTGTAGTCGTCCCAGAGTGCCAGCAGGCCCTCGTCGATCGTCTCGTTCCCCGGTTCGCCCTCGATCAGTGAGCGCATGGCACGAAGCGACCGGTGGGCCAGGGACGGGTCCGCGTGGAGCAGCCCCTGGAGCCGGCGGCGCTCTGCGAGGCGGGGCCTGACCAGGGCGGGAACACCCAGGCCGTGCATGATGGATGCAGCAGAGGCGGCCAGGCGAGTACTGTCGCGCAGATGGCGCGCCTTCGACTGGTACCACTCAACAGCGTCCTGAATCTTCTGGTTGGGACTGTCTTCATGGTCTTTGTCTTGGTACGCGGCCCCATGGAATTGGCGGTACGAGGGGTCCCGGCGGACGCCCTCCTGCTCCTGCTTGGCTGCGATCGGATCGACAAGGGACAGCTTGGCCTCCGTTCGTGTGCGAAGGTCGCGCAGCAGTGTCGCACGAGCTGCCCTCAGCAGCTGTCTGGCCCAGCCGGTTGCCGAGGAGTAAAGGCCCAGGTTGAGGTCGAAGCCACCCGGCGCTGTTTGCATGATTTTCCGGTACAGCAGGTCGTTCATGTCCTCGCAGAGGTCATTGACCATCTGGGTGTGGGAGAGCATCCTTTCGCGGGCCACCTGTATGACGACACCGGACCGGTGCAGCGCGGCTGCGATGGCTTTGCGGGTTTCGGTTTCGTCGAGGGCGCCGGCGGCGTACTGCTGGAGAGCTGTGAGACATTCGTTGTCGGCGGTAAGAGTTGGTTGCACTTTAATCATGTGTGCGGCTGCCACCGAAAATGTACACACCACCCCTGCGGGCCCTACTAGGGGCAGCCAGCCGCCCGGACGGAAGGGCCCGCCACGTCTGGTTGTCGTGGCGGGCCCTTCCCGGCTACAGCGTTGCCAGTGCCGCTTCCTGGCGGCGTCGAATGTCCTCCGGGTTCGTGGATGAGAGTTCCAGGAAGCTGGGTGGGAGGACAATTTCGATGGGCACAGCCCGTCCGGAAAGGTCGGCATAGATGGCCACAGCCCCGCGGATCACCTTGCCCGTCTTGGGGTCGCGGAGAGCCTTCATGGACCCCCAGTTGGGGGCCACCGACTCACCGTCGCCGATGGTTCCCTTGGCGGTGATGCTGGCCATGCGCTCCGGCGTCGGCTCGAGCTTGAACAGCCGGCAGGAGGCTTCCGCTTCGATCGGGTCCTCGATGGGCAGGATCAGGCCTCGGGAGATGTAGCCGGTCAGTTCTGCCTTCAAGGCGTCGGAGACCCGCTGGGTGTACAGCTCTGGCAGCACACCCTGGGATCGGGCGAGGCGGCCGAGCCGTTCCACCTCAGCCTTGCCGGCTCCGAGGAACACCCAGGCTTCATCCAAGTGGATGGCCCCGCCGCGGCCGGTCAGTGCCATGGCGGAACCGAAGACCATCATGCGCACCAGGGCCAGGCACACCCGCTGCATCAGGGTGGCTTCCTTGATGGCACCGGGTTCGGGCAGGTCGAGGTGGGCCTTGCCGACCTTGATGTAGGTGATGCCGTCGAAGACGTTCAGCGCCTCGGACTCAGGGTTCATGCCGACGCAGGCGCGGAACATGGGCGAAGCCTGGGCAAGGGCGAAGATGGGTTCGACCATCTCCTTGGTCGCTTTGCCGTCCCGCAAGGCGATGCGCAGCGCTTGGCCGATGCACCGGGCACCGTTCACAACGCCGTATTTCAGGGCTGTGTACGCAGGAACCTCGAAGGTGGACCGGTCCCTGCCCCAGGGGTTGATGGAGGACAGCATGGAGACCGCGAGTTCAACGCCAACGTCTACGGTTGCCGCGAACCGGATGGGGTCGAACACCCCGTCGGACTGCGAGAGCTCGTCAAGGGAGAGCACCTGCCCGCTGGCTGCCAGGACTGTCGGGGAGTGGTCGCTGTCAGTTTTCGGGTCGACGATGATCTGCGGGGACCGTGGGGATTTGGGGCCTGGAATCTTGTTGTATTGCACGGCCTTCCACAGCAGCACCTGCGATTTTCCGGACCCGGTCCCGCCCACGTTGAGGAAGATGGGAAGTCCGTCGGCGGTGGAGGCGGCCGTGGGCATTGCATAGGCCGGTTGGGAGTCGTGGACGGTGAATCCGAGAACGGCGCCGGTCTTGTCTCCGACGGTGGACAGCGACTGGATCCCGGAGCAGGCAACTGTCTGGGAGGGCAGGTCCTGCAGGTGCGGGTTGGCTCGCAGCGGGGAGCAGACCATCATCTCGGCGAGGGCTTGTCGCTGGCGAAAATTCATGACTCGCAACCGAGCTGCAGAACTGCCCACGGCTTGTGCCACATCGTCCACGGCACCGTTGAAGGCAACGAGGACGGAGGCGTCGACGAGCGTTGGTGAGCCACCGTTCTTGGAGGCGTAGACGCCCTCAATATCTTCGAGGGTGGCCACCATTTCCTCCTGCTCGGACCGTTCCATCTTGCCCTGCTTTTGGCGCTCACGAATGTCGTCGAGGTAGCGCTTTCGCTGGCGGCGGAGTTCGTCTCGGGTAACCTTGGCCGGTTCGATGTTGGCCCGAATGGAAATGGCAGCGACGTCGGAGGCCACCAGGCCGGTAGCCCAGTTGGCGATGATTTCAGCCGGTGAGACGAACTCGAAGTCGAAATCTTCCAAGGTGGCGAACGTCAGGGTCCGGTGGTTGGGGATGGTTGGCCACGATTCGCAGTCGACCCGGCCGGCATCTTCGGCCATGCGTACTGCCTTGGCATCGGCGAAGATGTGCAGGTGATCCGAGTGGGGAAGGTCGATGGTATCCGGGAACTTCCCCTGATTCCACCACGAGTTAGCGATGGAGATTTCTTCACTGGATGGGACAGTCAGCCCGCATCGGGCCATGGCTGCGTCCACTTTCGCAGTATCTACGTCGTAGTCCGACAAAGGCGCCCCGCCGACGGCCAAAGTTTCGGCCACGGAGTCGATCACAGCTTTGATACCGCCGGCGCCGCCCACTTTGGCCTCCAGCCTGACCAGGAGCAGGAGGATACGCCGCTGTGTCACCTGGAAGGGGAAGGACTCTTTGAGGAATCCAGCCAGGGGGTGGTTGGCCGGCGGGACGTAGCGCTCGTTCCGGTTGATAAAGATCAGCTGCGATTGCCGGTAGCTTTTGCGTGCCATTGCGCGGCGGGTGACCGAAGTGTTGGCCATGGCCGCCAGCTCATCGTAAGCGGCCATCAGAGGCACGAAGACGCTCATCCGCTCATCGATGCTCTTGGCGTCCACCACCGGTTCGAGAGGCACCCGCCTGACCATCCACAACGAACCGTCCACGCCAAGGAGGCGGCCGTCGGGCAGGCGGGTGCGCATCATGGTGGGTACGGAAACATCGGCCAGGGGCGGCGCGGTGCGGGGCTTTTTCACTTCTTGTGTCCTGCCTGTGGTGCGGCCGGGGCCGGGCTCTGGGTTGGGATGGAGTTACCGATCCCGTCGGCGGTGATCTTGCGTCCGTTGACGGCGTTCATGTACGGGGTGAGGGTCTCCCCGGTGCCGGCTCCTCCCCAGGCGACGACTGTGGGCGAGGCGGTGTTGGCACGTTCAACGAGCACGTCGTAGCTGATGCGGGCCGCCTGGTGGGCCACGTCGACGGGCTGGCCCTGCCATGTCACGGCGAAGCTGACACGGGCGACCACGGTGGCGGGCTTGGCGTCCGAGGGTGCCTTGGGGTCCGGGGCCTTGGTTGCCACGTCCTCCACTTGAATGTCGGAGGCGGTCGCCTGGACCAGCGGAACATAGGAGCGGTCCGGTGTCGTATCGCCCACTGCAAGTCGCAGTGCGTCTGGGTCTCCGGAGGTGAATGCCTTGGCCCATGCGGTTACGGCCTGACCAACCTCATCGCTCTTGCCGGTCTTGACCAGGTCGGGCCAGGAGGTCAAATTGGGCCAGGTCTGCTTGTCGTCCGGGGCACGCGGGATCAGGGTTGGGGCACCCAGGACCTGGGCTCCCCGGACGGGCGAGTAGCCCACCTGGACCTGGGTGGTGAAGACAGCCCCGCTGGGGGTAACCACGGTCATCGAGTGGAGCTCAAGGCCTTGACGTTCATCGGTGCGGCCGGTGTCCTTGTTGGTGACGATGGACGGTGTCTGCTGGATGGTGACGCCGTCCCAGGAAAGCAGGTGCCCGCCCGGCAGCGGCGAGGGCGTCTGGTTCAGCCAGCTTTCCACCGCCATCATGGCCACTGACTTGGTCGGTGAGTTCAGCTGGCTGGCGGCAACAACGGGCGCCGGGGGCGCCTGGAGGATCTTTGGCAGCATGGCGATGATGGACAGGGCCAGGATGGGGGTCAGGCCAATCGTGAAATAGATGTAGAAGCGGTTGAACTTGATGCGCCGACTGGCTTTGTCCAGGTATCCGATGTCGCCGCGGGGCGCTTCCTCGACTTCTTGCAGCCAGGAAGGGTGGCTGTGTGCCTTGGTGCGCTTGGTCTTGCGTGCCATGTCCTGCCTTCGCGTAGTTGGTTAGGAGCGCTTGAGCAGCTCGGCGGTGGCCAGCAGCTCGATTTTGTGGTCTTCGGTCAGCGCGTTGACGCCCTTGACGATGGTCATGCCGGCCTTGGCAGCGGCCGGGGGCGGGGTGGATCCGTCAATGACACCGAGTGCGTGCAGCAACGTCCAGACAGCCTTCAGGCGTCCCCGTTCGAGGGCTGTGGCAATGACGCCTGCCTCCCAGGGTGCGTCCTGCAGGGCGGTGGCGATCTCGTCCACATCACTCAGGGGTGTGGACGATCCGCGGGGGGCAAGCATGATGGAGGCGGCCAGGTCGGCGACGTCGTCGGTGGACCCGAGGACGGAAGCGGCTAGAGTCCGTGACGTAGCGCTGGCTTCCTGCACTTCGAGAGCCTTGGCAGCCACACGCCGGAAGGTGCCCTTGGACGGCTTGGCGGGTTGCTTGGCCTTGAGGCCGGCTCCGTCGTCTCCAGCGGCTTCATCGACGGCGTCCTTTTCGGCAGCAGCGGCGCCGTCGTCGTCCGAGGTGTCCAGGTCGTCGTCCAGCAGCTCCAGGGCATCTGGCTCGTCGGCTGCGGGGTTCGTGTCGTAGCCGGTCTCATACGGGGTGTAGGTCATGGGTGCGCTCCTTCGAAGGGTTCACCTGGAAACATGCGTAGATACCCGGCCCATGGGCGTGTCAGCCGGCCGGGCACGACAATGCCCTCCGTGCGGGGTAGGGAGGGCATTGTCGTGGTGGACGCTGTTAGCGCTTGGTGAGCTTGCCAAGGGTCAGGGCCTTGCCCTCTTCGGGGTCGAAGCCGTCAACAGCGCCCAAGTCCTCGACGTGCTGGAGGACTCGGAACTTGCGGGTGCCGTCTTCGGATTTGTCCATGAAGACGTAGACGAGCACGCGGTGGCCGGTCAGGTTCCGAAGGTTGCGGCAGAATTCGTTGACGTCGGGGTTGCCCTCGGTGATCTCCGTCCTGACCGTTTCAACCCCGTCCGGGCTGAACTTGGATTCCTGGGTCTTCAGGCCCACGAAGCCTCGCTTGGAGCTCTTCTCCTTGGTCACGTAGAGGATGGTGCCAACGAAGACCTTGCACTCGGCGAGCATGTCCACCGTCTTGGAAATGTCGGAGGTTTCGCTGAGCATGGCGGTGAGCTTCTTGGCGTTGAGCTTCAACCGGGAGTTCCAGTCGGAGGGAATCCGGTTGCCGTCCTCGTCAAAGACGGGGGTGTCGGGTCCGGTCATGTTGACCGCACCCAGGATGATGTTGTTGCGTTCTTTGGCGTCCAGGGCCATGGTTCCTTCTTTCGGTGGTTAGGCTGCGTCGGCGAAGTCGTAGGCGTCGTCGTCGGGGAAGTCCAGATCGTCAGGTGCAGTTGCGGCGGGTTCGGCCACGGGCTTTGCACGGCGAGTTGTCCGAACCTTGGCCGGTTCCGGTGCCGGCTCTTCGGCGGGTTCGGGCACTGCTGTCGGTGCGGGGGCTGTCGTAGCATCGCCAGCGACCAGGTCGGCCCATGGTTCAGCATCGTCGGCGGCGTCGTTGAAAACGTAGAGGGTCACGGAGGTGAGGGCCTTGCACCGCTTGATGGCCGCATCGACCCAGGCGTCCCATGCCGCCTTGTCCCCGTTGAAGGGAGGCGTCATCGTTTCGAGAATGGTGTGGAGGAACCCGCGCATGCGGGTGTTGGCGCCGTCGGCCAGGGCGGTGTGTCCGGTCCAGGACTCCTGGGCCGTAACGGTGATGTGCCGGAAGGTGGCGGCCAGCGCCTTGGCCCGACGTGCCGTGGGGGAGATGCCAGCCTTTTCCAGCTGGGACAGGGCCAGGGCGGACAGTCCGGCGGCACCAATGGCCGCATAGCTGGAGGGGTTGAGCTCCCCTTCAGCGGTGTAGGTCTCCCAAGGCTTGTCCTCGGTGATGCTCATGGTTTCTTCTTTCGTCTGGTGGTGTTCGGGTGCTGCGTCACTACCCTCCATGTGTGCGGCAGCAGGAGTTTTTGCCGCAGCCGGGGCCTCCTCGTCGGGGACGAACTCGGATGAGTCCTGGTGCGCTGCCGGAGCGCTGATCGGGGTGAGGCCGGGGCGCAATACGGGGATGCCCAGCTCAACGGCGGAGTGGACCTGATCCTTGATCTTGTCGGCGACGGTCTTGCTCGCTGCAGCGGCGACCGGGCAGCTGTTGACGAGGGGGCACCAGCTGCATAGCGCCGACACCTTGGTGGGAAACTCGCCGGATTCCATGTATCGGTTGTGGCGGTCCCACGAGTCTGCGAAGGTGCTTAGCGTCTTGTTCATGGCTGCCGGACGCAGGTCAACCGGCTTGGCCTGTCCGAACTTGGTGTACAGGAGGGCGCCTCCGACGGGCGCTTCCCCGGTCATGGCTTGAATCGCGGCGTTGTACAGGCGCACCTGGTCGTGCTGGTCGTCCTGGAAGCGGACTATCGGGACGCGCCCGGTCTTGTAGTCTTCGACGATCAGCCCGCGGCGGCCGTTCTTGCCGACACCGACCCTGACCCGGTCAATGTAGCCGTTGGTGGGGACACCGTTGATGGTCAGTCCGTCGATTTGCAGTTCTCGGGCCCAGACCTTGATCTTGGTTGGGTCTTCAATCTCGAAGATGCCCTCGTAGGCGGCCTTGACCTCCGTGATCCACCTGCCACGGGAGGTGGCTGTGTCGGGGGTTGGCCACATGATGTTCGCGTCACGGATCGTCAGCTTCTCGCCAAGTCGCATGGTCCGACGGGAGGGTGCGTAGACCTCGTCGTCGTAGAAGTCCTCCATCACGGAGTGGGCGGCGGTGCCCAGCGGTGCCGGCGCGAAAGGGTCTTCCTCGTCGCTGCGCAGCAGCCGCTCCCCGACCCAGCGGGCGGCACAGGATTGCATCGACTTGGAGGTGGATGCGGAGAGGGCTTCCCGTCGGAGTTTGGCGTCGATGATCGCAGTGTCCGTGACGGCCAGTTTGGTGCCGTCCCATGCGAGTCGGTCGCCGAGGAAATTTCGTGATGTGCCCATGGTTTCTCTATGCACATCAGGACTCGACGGGGACGGTGTTTTGGGCCTTCGCCGGCACTTGGCCCAGCCCAC